>DATCFN010000352.1:0-3194 GCA_036509475.1 Rhizomicrobium sp.
GCAACAGACGCGAATGTCCGTATCCACCGAGCACCAATAGACCCGCACCGCTTTCCGAAGCGGCGCCGAGCAGGACTTCGCCGACACCGCGATTGCCCGCGTCGATCATCTTCTCAGTACAAGCCAGGCCGTGCAGGCCGAGATATTCCTTCGCCTCGTCGCAGCTTTCGCATTCGGCGTTCGGCTTGCGGATGCTGAGAAGGTCGATAGCCTCGGCGCGCGCCAGATAGGGCATCGCGGCCAGCATCGCGCGCGCGCAAGCGCCGCTGCCGTCCCAGCCAATGGCGATACGCTTTGCGAAGTTCTTCGGCGCCGTCTGGCCCGTCAGCATAACGGGGCGGCCTGTTTCCAGCAGCGCCGCCTCGAAGGCTTCGGCGAGCCCCGGCCGGTCGCTGGTTTTCAACGGGCCGAACACGACAAGGTCCGACAACCGGCTGGCCCGCGCCACGCGGTCCGCGAAATTTCCCTGCACCTCGCGATAGGAGACGCTGACGCCATCGCGTTTTTCCGGCGTTTCGGTAACGACGACCCCTGCTTCTTTCGCGGTGGCGGCGAGCGCCGCGCGTGCGCCGGACGATGCGGTATCGTAGGCATCCCGCGCGGCATCGACGATCTCCTGCGCCATGGCACCGGAGACGCCTTCACCGAAAAACGGCATCGCCTCGGCCGGATCCGGCCGGACGAACAGTGCGATGATGTGCGCGCCGAAGGGCTGGGCCGCGGCAAAGGCGGAAGCCAGCACGGTTGCATCGCGCGCCCCGCCGGTCAGCGGCGCCAGGATCTTCACATAGGCCATCACGTCCCTCCATTGCTTCGGGGATAACGAGCAACGCGCCCAAACAGATACAAGTCAAGGGATGGAAGCGGGACCGCCCTTCGCGCTACACCAGCGCCATGCCGCCACCCAAAGACATCACGCCCCGCGCCTGGCAACGCATGCTCAGCGGACGCAGGCTCGACCTGCTCGATCCCTCGCCGCTGGACGTGGAGATAGAGGACATCGCGCACGGCCTTGCGCGCGTCGCACGTTGGAACGGGCAGACCAAGGGCGCGCACGCCTATTCGGTGGCGCAGCATTGCGTGCTGGTCGAACGGCTTGCCCATGAGTTGAAGCCCGGACTGACCAAGCCCGCGCGGTTGATGGCGCTGCTGCATGATGCGCCGGAATATGTCATCGGCGATCTGATCAGCCCGTTCAAATCGGCGGTCGGCATCGACTACAAGGATTTCGAGAACCGGCTGATGGCCGCGATCCATATGCGCTTCGGCCTGCCGCCCAAGCCGCCCGCCGACCTCGCCGTCATCCTGAAGAAAGCGGACATCGTTTCCGCCTTTCACGAAGCCACCCAGCTGGCGGGTTTCACCACCGACGAGGCCAAACGCTATTTCGGGACGCCGCCGCGCGGAACCCGCTTTCCGCGCCTCATTCCGCTGTCCACGGCCGAAGCACAGGCCCAGTTTTTAGAGCGTTTTAAGCGATTAACCGCCTGAGCCTTCCTTTGGCCGTCATGCTCGGATAGCAAGATCCGGCCATGTCCCTGATTCTCGTCACCCCGCTTTCGCAAATCGAAACGGCGATCCGCCGGTATAAGCCGACGCATATGGTGACGCTGCTGTCACCGGAGCACATGATCGAAACGCCGGACGGTGTGGATGCCACGCGGCACTTGCGGCTGGGCCTGAACGACGTGGCGGAGCTTCTCGTCAGCGACGATCCGCCAAACGAAAAGCACATCAAAGAACTCATCGCCTTCGGCCGTAGCTGGGACGGCAAGACGCCGATGCTGGTGCATTGCTGGGCTGGCGTCAGCCGCTCCTGGGCGGCGGCGTTTATTCTGATGTGCGACAAGCGCGGTCCCGGCATGGAACGCGAAATCGCGAACGCTCTACGTTATCGCGCGCCACACGCCCATCCCAATCCGTTGATGGTGCGCATTGCCGACAAAATATTGGACCGTGGCGGCCGCATGACCTCCGCCGCGCAATCCATCGGCCGCGGCACCATCGTCGCCGAAGGGCAGATTGTTGAGTTTCCACTGTCGCCGGATGAATTATGAAAGGCGTCGATGCAAAACTTGTGGTCAGCATCGGCCTGTCGGCGGCGATCGTGTCGGTGGCCGAGGAACGGCCGCGCGTTCTTGTCGTGCATCACAAGGATGCGGAAGACGCCCTCCCATTCGGCCCCTTCGATCCGCAAACCCACCGCACGCTTGAGAGCGGCTTGCGCACATGGGTTGGCGAGCAGACCTATCTCGATCTGGACTATGCCGAGCAGCTTTATACGTTCGGCGATCGTGGGCGGCATCTGGTGAAATCAGGCGAAGGCCCGCGTGTCGTGTCGGTGGGTTATCTTGCCCTCACCCGCGCCAGTGGCGAACCGCAAGCGCCGGACGCGCGCTGGGGCGACTGGTATCGCTACTTCCCGTGGGAAGACTGGCGCGAGAAAAAGCCGGACATCATCGACAAGACCATCGCGCCAGCGCTGAAGGCGTTCATCAAATTCACCGACAGCCAGCAGCGCCGCGAACGCGCGCGCTTGTGTTTTGGGCTCGACGGCGTGGCATGGGACGAAGACCGGGTGCTGGAGCGCTATGAATTGCTCTACGAAGCGGGATTGGTGGAGGAAGCCCGGCGGGACGGCCGCGCGCAGGCGGCGCAGCTTCCTTCAACGCCGCTGGGCGTGAGCATGATGTTCGATCATCGCCGCATCCTCGCCACCGCCATCGCACGGCTGCGCGGCAAGATGAAATACCGTCCGGTGGTGTTTGAATTGATGCCGCCGGCGTTCACGCTGCTGGAGTTGCAGCGCGTTGTGGAGGCGATTTCCGGCGTGCGCCTGCACAAGCAGAATTTCCGGCGCCTGATCGAAGCGCAGGGCCTTGTCGAAGGCACCGGAAAATTCGCCACGCAATCGCGCGGCCGCCCCGCCGAACTCTTCCGTTTCCGCCGCGAGGTTTTGGCGGAACGGCCGGTTGCCGGCGTGCGGCTGGGCGCGCGGCGGTTGCTGCGGGAAACGTAAAAACTGTCATCCCGGACGAGCGCAGCGAGATCCGGGACCCATCGCGCCGTTGTCCCAATGGGTCCCGGCTCGCGCGATGCAAACGCATCGCTTGACCGGGATGACAGTTAGAACCGCCGCGCACCCAGCCGCACGCCGGCAACCGGCCGTTCCGCCAAAACCTCGCGGCGGAAAC
>DATCFN010000353.1:0-6569 GCA_036509475.1 Rhizomicrobium sp.
TGTGCGAACAGACAACCGTGGTCGGTTCTTTCTCGACGGCGGCTTCGATATTCGTGATTTCCTCGGCAAGCGCCGACGCCTTCTCCACCGCCGCCGCGTTCGCGATTTCCGTGCGCCGTTTGCCAAGCGCGGTCTTGATGCCGAACTTCGCGTCGATCTCTTTCATCTCCGCGACGAGTTTCTCGTCCTTCAACTTCTCCGAGCCGAGCAACTTCTTCAGCTCTTTCTGCTCGCCGGAAAGATTGTCGTGCTCGCGACGGATTTCCATTTCCTCCAGCTTGCGCAAGCTGCGCAGCCGCATGTTGAGGATGGCCTCGGCCTGCACCTCGGTCAGCTGGAATACCTTTATGAGTTTCGGCTTCGGCTCGTCCTCGGTGCGGATAATCTTGATGACCTTGTCGAGGTCCAGATAGACGATGAGATAGCCGGCGAGAATTTCCAGCCGCGCGGCGATCTTCTGCAAGCGGAAATTGGAACGGCGCTCCAGCACGTCGCGGCGATGATTGATGAACGCGGTCAGCGCATCCTTCAGGCTCATCACGCGCGGGATCAGCCCGCTGTCGAGCACGTTCATGTTCAGAGAGATGCGCGTTTCCAGATCGGTCTGGCGGAACAACTGCTCCATCAGCAGCGCCGGTTCGACCGTGCGGCTCTTGGGCGTCAGCACGATGCGGATGTCTTCGGCGCTCTCGTCGTGGACGTCGTCCAGCAGCGGCAGCTTCTTCAGCTCCAGCAGTTCGGCGATGCGCTCAATCAGTTTGGCCTTCTGCACCTGGTACGGAATCTGATCGACGACGATTTGATAAACACCGCGTGCGCCTTCTTCTTTCTTCCACCGCGCCCGCACGCGAAAACCGCCGCGGCCGGTGCGATAGGCTTCCGCCATCGCTTCGGGCCCTTCGACAATGATGCCACCCGTCGGAAAATCCGGACCCTTCACGTATTTCAGCAAGGTCGCGTCACGCGTGTTGGGATTTTCGATCAGCGCGATGGTCGCGCCGCAGAGTTCGCCCAAATTGTGCGGCGGAATGTTCGTGGCCATGCCGACGGCGATGCCGCTCGATCCGTTCGCCAGCAAATTCGGAAACGCAGCAGGAAGGACGATGGGCTCTTCTTCTTCGCCATCGTAAGTCGGGCGGAAATCGACGGCGTTCTCGTCCAGCCCGCCGAGCAGCGCCTGCGCCACTTCGGTGAGGCGACTTTCGGTGTATCGCATCGCGGCGGCGTTATCGCCGTCCACATTGCCGAAATTGCCCTGCCCGTCGACCAGCGGATAACGCACCGCGAAATCCTGCGCGAGACGCACCAGCGCGTCATAGACCGACTGATCGCCATGCGGATGGAATTTGCCGATGACGTCGCCGACGACGCGCGCGCATTTCTTGAAACCCGATTGCGGGTTCAGGCCAAGCTCGCGCATTGCGTGCAGCAGGCGGCGATGCACCGGCTTCAGCCCGTCGCGGGCATCCGGCAGCGCGCGCTGCGTGATCGTGGAGAGCGCATAGGCGAGATAGCGCTGCGACAGCGCATCCTGCAGCGGTTCGGGGCGAATGTCTTCCACCAACGGTGGCGGGGGTGCTTTGGCCATTATTGTTTTCTCGTGATCTGGGCAAAACCAGTTATATCTGGGCGACCAATGAAAGAATCGAACGGTTGGTTGTAGAAGATACTCACATTGCTATCGCCATCATCTGGCGTATGCCGGGGAGAAAGAAACACCCACATCTCATGTAATGGGTGGCCGACACAATCGACTTTCCCGATAGCTGCCTTAAACAGCTGGACGTCATCTGGCTTTGTGACACTGACAGCAAGATCGAACTGTGAGGGCACATCAAAAACTGTGCCCTCCTTAAACCAGCCCCATCCATAGATTGGCTTAATCGTTAAATTCAAAACGCGTTCGGCCATCCAAGCTATTTATCCGATTCGCGGTGGGCGAATTCTTCCAATCTTGATCGCGCGGCGGGAAGCGTCTTGCCATGTGGCGCAAGCACACGCTCCTGCAGGAAGTGCGCGGTCAGGCGAAGACCCGCGCGAATGTCGTCCGGCGTGGGTTCCGCCGCCTGCCCGCCGAGCAAAAACGGCGGCAACGGGAGCAGTCGCTCTTTATATGGTGCGGCGGCGGCGCGGCTGACCGCACGGCCAGATCGCGGCGAGACAAATTCCAGCTCGTCGGTCGCACCGCTGGCGGCGCATTCGGAAAAGTCGAGACCGAAACCCAACTCGTCCAGCATGCCCGCTTCCCAGCGCACATAAAGCGGCGCCCAATGGGCGAAATCTTCCGCCGCGATGGCGTCGAGCAGCATTTCTCCGGCCTCGAACACAGACTGATGCGCTTCGCGTTCCGGCAGTGCCGCCGAACTCACGCTGGAGAACGCGTTCAGCCCCGCCAGCGCATCGCGATGCTCGATGATAAGCCCGGCCCGCGAACGCACCGGCTCGACCGCGAAACTTCCCAGATTCTCGTTCAGCCGCGCGCGCCATACCAGATGCAGCGAATTTCCCGGTTGCAGCGCCGCCTTGGATTTGCGCGATGCGCCGCCATGCACCAGACCCATGTGCCGGCCATGCGCGCGCGTCAGCACTTCGAGAATGGCGCTCGTCTCGCCATGCGCCCGAACGCTCAAAACAATCGCGTCGTCAGACCATTCCATGAAAACCTGTCATCCCGGCCAGCGAGCGAAACTACAAACATTGTCATCCCGGGCGAGCAAAGCGAGACCCGGGACCCATCCAGACGTTGGCACGATGGGTCCCGGCTCACGCTCGCTCCGCTCACTGGCCGGGATGCCAGTTATTTTGTGTCTTCCGGATATTCCAGCCCGATTTGCTTGTAGTGGTCGCGTTCGTCGGCCCAGTTCTCGCGCAGCTTCACGAACAGGAACAGATGCACGCGATGGCCGAATATCTCTTCCATTTCGGCGCGCGCGAGTTCGCCGATCTTCTTGATCGTGGCGCCACCTTTGCCGAGTACGATGGGCTTCTGGCTTTCTCGCTGCACGAAGATGGTCTGCTCGATGCGCACCGAGCCGTCACTCTTCTCGTCCCACTTTTCGGTCTCGACGGCGGTGGCGTAAGGCAGTTCGTCATGCAGGCGCAGATAGATTTTCTCGCGGGTGATTTCGGCAGCCAGCAGACGCGACGGAATATCGGCCGCCTGATCCGCCGGATAGAGCCACGGTCCCGGCGGCATCCGCTTGGCGACCCAATCGGCCACATCGCTGACGGCCTCGCCTTTCAGCGCGGAGATCAGGAACACTTCCTCGAAAATTCCCTCGGCGTTAAATTTTTCCACCAGCGGCAGAAGATCGGTGCGTTTCATGCCATCGATCTTGTTGATGACCAGGGCTGCCTTCGTGCCATTGGCCTTGAGGCTGTCGACAATCGATTGGGTGTCGCGCGCGGAAATGCCGGTGGGTTCGGCGGTCAGATCGGCGGCGTCCACGATGAGGATGATGGCGTCCGCATCGCCCGCGCCGGCCCAGGCGGAGTTCACCATCGCGCGGTCGAGACGGCGCTTGGGCTTGAAGATGCCCGGCGTGTCCACGAAGACGATCTGCGTGCTGCCGTGCATCGCCACGCCGCGCACCTGCATGCGCGTTGTCTGTACTTTCTGCGTGACGATTGAGACTTTCGATCCCACAAGCTGGTTGACCAGCGTGGATTTCCCCGCGTTGGGCGCGCCGATGATGGCTGCAAAGCCGCAATGTGTTTCTTCGCTGTTCAATGCTTCGGTCAATCCTGTAATCCCAATTTCGACAACATCGCGCGCGCTGCCGCCTGTTCGGCTTCGCGCTTGGAACTGCCTTCGCCGGTTACCGGCTCATGTCCCGCCACGCTGACGTCCACCCAAAAGCGCGGCGCGTGGTCGGGGCCCTCGCGTTTTGCCAGCTTGTAGACGGGTGCGATGCCGCCCTTCTTGCCTTGCGACCATTCCTGCAGCGCCGTTTTCGCGTCGCGCATATCCCGGTTCAGCCCGACAAACTGGTCTTCCCAGTTGCGCTCGATGAACGCGCGCGCGACCGCGAAACCACCATCGAGATAGAGCGCCGCGATCACCGCTTCACAGACGCCGGCCAATATCGCCGCCTTCTTGCGGCCGCCGCTCGCCGCTTCGGAGTGGGCCAGTATCAGATGCTCGGCCAACCCCGCATGTTCCGCTGCAAGCGCGCAGGCTTCCGAGCGCACCAGCGCGTTCAGCTTCAGCGCGAGCGTGCCTTCGGCATCGTCTGGATAAAGTGCATGCAGCTTTTCGGCGATCACCAGGCCCAACACCCGGTCGCCGAGAAATTCCAGACGCTCATTGGAAAGGCCCGAACTGGCGCTGGCGTGCGTGAGCGCGCGGCGCAACAGTTCCTGATCCTTGAAGCGGTAGTTCAGTTGTTCCTGAAGCGCGCTCAACGCGTCAATCGATGACCGAGAAGATCCGCTCATAGCGGACCGCCCAGGGCCATTTCCAGAATTCCCAGATATGCGCGCTTCCATTGGTGGAGAAGAACAACACTTCCGCCTTGCCCACAAGGTTTTCCGCCGGAACAAATCCCACCGAACCGCGGCTATCGTCGGAATTGTCGCGATTGTCGCCCATCATAAAGTAATGGCCTTCGGGCACGACAAAGACGTCCGTGTTGTCGGCGGGGCCGTCGGAGAAGCGGTCCAGCGTCAGGTAGCTTTTGCCGTTGGGCAGCGTTTCGCGATATTGCGGCACGCGATAGGTGATGCCGTCCACGTCCTCGACATAATCGGCCACGCGCACGCGCGGCACGACCTTGTCGTTGATATAGAGACGGTCGTTGATCATCTGGATGCGGTCACCCGGCAGGCCGATGACGCGCTTGATGAAGTCGGTGGATGTATCGCGCGGATATTTGAAGACTACGACGTCGCCGCGTGTGGGCGCCGAACCGAAGACGCGTCCGCTGAACGGACCAAGCCCGAACGGGAACGAATATTTGCTGTAGCCATATTCGTATTTGGCGACGAACAGATAGTCGCCGATCAGCAATGTGCCTTCCATCGATGCGGACGGAATGTTGAATGGTTGAAACAGGAACGTGCGGATGACCAGCGCGATGAGCAGCGCATAGACGACCGTCTTCACCGTCTCGATCCAGGATTCGCCGTCCGCCTTCGCGGGGGGCGTGGCGTCGTCGCTTGTCTCCTCAACCGTGCGGCGCGCGATCGCCGACTCGACGGCTGGCGCCGGCACCAGCGGAGCGACGATAGGTGCGATCTGCGGCTGGTCGGAAGAGACAGGCTCCGGCGCGTCTTGCGGCACCTGCATCGAACCCGGGTTTCCGGTCTCGACAGATTCATGGTCGGTGTCGCTCATTTCGGACTCTTCGGGCGCCTACAGGATTGGTGTTTGTAAGAACCGGAGCGGACAAGCAAGGTCAAGGTCGAACCGTGCTTAATCATGGTTTGCCCGGATTCTGCGGCGCGAGCGCCACAGCCGAGATGATCACCACGGCCTGCGCCAGGGGGAAATCGTCGGTTATCGTCAGATCGATCTGGGCCGTATGGCCGGCCGGGGTCAGTTCCTGAAGTCTTTTTAACGCCCCGCCCGTCAGCGCGATGCTGGGCTTGCCACCCGGCAGGTTGATGACGCCCATGTCGCGCCAATAGACGCCCTTGTTCAGCCCGGTGCCCAGCGCCTTGGAACACGCCTCCTTGGCGGCGAAACGCTTGGCGTAGCTGGCGGCGCGGTTGGTCCGCTTGTCGGATTTGTCGCGCTCGGTTTCGGTGAAGATACGGCTGAGAAAACGCTCGCCATGCCGCGCGATGGTTTTCTCGATGCGCCGAATATCGATGAGGTCGGAACCAAGGCCGAGGATCATACCGCACCACCAAACGCCGGGTGCAACCCGGCAAACGGAATTTGCACGCAGAGTCGCAGAGCCGCAGAGGAATGGCGCGAACTCTGTGCCTCTGCGTCTCTGCGTGAGAATATGCTTTCTATCATGAGCGTGCCTCGTCCATGAGATGACGCATTCTCCTGATCGACGCATCGAGGCCGATGAAGATCGCTTCGCCGATCAGGAAGTGTCCGATATTGAGTTCGCGGATTTCGGGAATCGCGGCGATGGGTTTCACATTGTCGAAGGTCAGGCCGTGACCGGCATGAATTTCAAGCCCGATGGATGCGCCATAGGTCGCCGCTTCGCGCACCTTCTCCAGCAGCCGCGCTTCTTCTTTTTTGTCGCCAGCAAATCCGGCTTCGGCATAGGCGCCCGTGTGAAGCTCGACCACCGGCGCACCTAGCACCTTGGACGCATCGAGCTGGGCGCGATCCGGTTCGATAAACATGGAGACGCGGATGTTCGCCGCACCAAGCTGGCGCACCAGCGGCGCGAGGCGATTGTGCTGGCCCGCCGCGTCGATGCCGCCTTCGGTCGTGCGCTCCTCGCGCTTCTCCGGAACGATGCAGGCGGCATGCGGCCTGGCGCGCAAGGCGATGGCAAGCATCTCGTCCGTCGCCGCCATTTCCAGATTGAGCGGAATTTTCAATGCGCGCGACAGCCGTTCGATATCGCCATCGGTGATGTGGCGGCGATCCTCGCGCAGAT
>DATCFN010000354.1:0-11331 GCA_036509475.1 Rhizomicrobium sp.
AAACCATAGAAGGTGAGCAGCGCGCTGGGCCGGGTGAAATCGCGGTCCAGCATGAAGCGGCGGAGCGGCCACGCGACAATCGTCACTTCGATCAAATTCAGAGTGGAATAGAACAGTGCGAACGGCAGGCCGTTATTCAGCAGACCAGCGAACATGTTGCCCAGGAAGCCGGCCGCCGCGATCGGCAGCCAATCGCGCCGCGGATGCTTCAACAGCATGGCCAGCAGGATCGCATTGGAGATCCAGATGCCGTCGACGCTGCCCGTGTAGCGCGCCAGTGCGACGACGAAGGCGCAGGCCGCGAAGACGCCGAGCATCGTCGCCAGCAGGGTCACCGGCGAAACGGTGCTGCCGCGCGTTGCGCTGCCGGTGATGTTCAAAGCGACCATGTAATCCCAAGGGCCGTTATGCGGACAATGACCGCATGGTCTTTGTAGAAGATACAGCGATAACGCTGCGTTAATGCGCCCGATAGAAGGGCGGCGCAGGGTGCGGGGAAATCAGAGGCAAGAAAAAAGCGCCCGGTTTTTGCCGGGCGCTTTCACTTCTATTTGGCTTTCACTTCTATTTGAAGGTAAACGAAATATTACTCTTCGTCTTCTTCCGTGTCGCCTTTCTTGGTCGTGCGCTTTTTCAACGCTGCGCCCAGAATGTCACCCAGCGATGCGCCGGAGTCAGATGAGCCGTATTGCGCCACGGCTTCCTTCTCTTCGGAGATTTCGCGCGCCTTGATGGAGAGCGAGATCTTGCGGCTGGACTTGTCGACGGTGGTGACAAGCGCGTCGACCTTGTTCCCGACCTGGAAACGTTCCGGGCGCTGATCGGCGCGGTCGCGCGCGAGATCGGCACGGCGGATGAACGCTTTCACGCCATCGGCCAACGCGACTTCGATGCCGCCATCGTTGACTTCGGTGACGGTGACAGTGACGACCGAGTTCTTACGCAGCGGTCCACCACCGGCACCGGCCTTTTCGATCGGATCGTCGCCAAGCTGCTTGATGCCGAGGCTGACGCGCTCTTTCTCCGCATCCACGTCCAACACTTTGGCGGAGACGACCTGACCTTTTTCATAATCCTTGACGGCTTCGTCGCCGGACTTGGACCAAGACAGATCGGACAGATGCACCATGCCGTCGATTTCGCTGTCGAGGCCGACGAACAGGCCGAACTCGGTGATCGACTTGATCTCGCCTTCAATGGTGCTTCCAACCGGATGGTTCGCCGAGAAGGCTTCCCAAGGATTGTCCTGCGTCTGCTTCAGGCCGAGCGAAATGCGGCGCTTGTTGGAATCAACTTCCAGCACCTGCACATCGACATCTGTGCCAGGTGTCACGATCTTGGACGGGGCGACGTTCTTCTTCACCCAGCTCATCTCACTGACGTGAACAAGACCCTCAACACCGGGTTCAAGTTCCACGAACGCGCCGTAGTCGGTGACGTTCGTGACTTTGCCGTTGAACTTGCCGCCGACCGGATATTTGACGGCGACGCCTTCCCACGGATCGGTCTGAAGCTGCTTCATGCCCAGCGAGATACGCTGCGTGTCCGGATTGATCTTGATGATCTGCACCGTAACCGTCTGACCGACGTTCAACACTTCTGTCGGATGGCTGACGCGGCGCCACGCGATATCGGTGACGTGCAACAACCCGTCGACGCCGCCCAAATCCACGAACGCGCCGTAGTCGGTGATGTTCTTCACAACGCCTTCAATCACCTGCTTTTCGGCAAGGCTTGCGACCAGCGAGGTGCGCTCTTCGGCGCGGCGTTCTTCCAGAACGGCACGGCGCGAGACGACGATATTGCCGCGGCGACGATCCATTTTCAGAATCTGGAACGGCTGCGGCTGGTTCATGATCGGGCCGACATCGCGCATCGGGCGAACGTCAACCTGCGAACCCGGAAGGAACGCCACGGCGCCATCGAGATCGACGGTGAAGCCGCCCTTGACGCGGCCGAAGATGACGCCGGTGACGCGGGTCTGGTCGGTGAAGGCGCGTTCCAGCTTGATCCAGCTTTCTTCGCGGCGGGCCTTGTCGCGCGACAGCACGGCATCGCCCAGCGCGTTCTCGACGCGCTCCAGGTAAACTTCCACGTCGTCGCCGACGGCGAGGGTCACCGGCATGCCGGGCATCGCGAATTCTTTGAGGGCCACGCGGCCTTCGGTCTTCAATCCGACATCGACGACGGCATAGTCGTTCTCAATGGCGACGACCTTGCCTTTGATGACGTTGCCTTCCTGCGGCGACTGCGTGATGAAGCTGGCTTCGAGCATGGCCGCAAAGTCGTCGCGGCTGGGGGTGGTGATGGATTCGGCTGTGGCGGAACGTGCCATTATTGGTCCTTTGCAAAATGCGTTTGTGCCGACCGCTTTCAGGCGGTGGACTTCCATGCGGACGCGAATCCGCAAGGCGGTTTGGGTGTGTTTAGATTTTCGCAGGCCAACTCGATGGAGGCGCCGCCGGGTCTCCTTAACCCCTGGGGCGGGCCTTGAGCCCCTCGATCCTTGGTTGAACAAGGGCGAGGGCAGCCGCGAACGCGGCGTCTATACCCAAATGGGAGGTATCGAGCAAGGCGGCATCGGCGGCCGGCTTCTGCGGCGACACGGCGCGGTTGGTGTCGCGGGCGTCGCGTTCCTGGATTTCTCTCAGGATTGTGGCCTCGTCCGGCGCGGTCCCGTGGCCGGTTAATTCCAGCCATCGGCGGTGGGCGCGCACTTCGGGCGCCGCATCCACGAACAGCTTTGCCGGTGCGTCGGGGCAGACGACAGTGCCGATGTCGCGACCGTCGATCACCACGCCGGGCTCGCGCTTGGCGAAATCGCGCTGATAGGCGAGCAGGGCCGCGCGCACCGGCGGGAACACCGATACCAGCGAAGCCGCTTTGCCGATCTCCGCCGAACGGATGCGCGGATCATTGGCCTGGACGGGATCAATGGCGAGCGCCGCTTTCAGCGCATCGGCTTCACTGTTCGGATCGCCGCCTGCGTTCATCACGCCAAGCGCGGTGAGGCGGTAAAGCGAACCGGAGTCCAGATGGTGAAAACCGAAATGCGCCGCGAGCTTCTTCGCCAGCGTGCCTTTGCCGGAAGCGGCCGTGCCATCGACGGCGATGACGATGCTCATCTGTTCACCGCAATGAACGAAGCGCCGAGATCACGCATGAGGATTTCAAATTCCGGAAAGCTGGTCGCGATCATCGCGACGTCATCGACGGTCACGGAATTCTTTGAGGCCAGCCCCATCACCAGAAACGACATCGCGATGCGGTGGTCCATGTGGGTCGTCACGCGGCCGCCGCCTGCAACCGTGCCGCCAGTCACGATCATACCATCTTCGGTCGCTTCGACATTCACGCCATTGGCTTTGAGGCCTGCGACGATGGCGGCGAGGCGGTCGCTTTCCTTGACGCGCAGTTCTTCCAGCCCGCGCATGACGGTGCGGCCTTCGGCGAAGGCGGCGGCAATGGCGAGGATGGGATATTCGTCAATCATGGAGGGCGCGCGTTCGGTGGGAACGTCCACGCCTTTCAGCGCGGAATGTTTAACGATCAGGTCGCCGATCTTCTCGCCACCGCTTGCGCGCGCATTGGCGATGGTGATGTCCGCGCCCATTTCTTTCAGCGTGTCGATCAATCCGATGCGCCGCTCGTTCAGAAGCACGCCGGGGATGGAAACTTCTGAGTCGGGCACAATCAGCGCGGCCACCAATGGGAACGCCGCCGAAGATGGATCGCGCGGCACATCGACGGGGCAGGGTTTCAATTCCACTTCGCCCATCACATGCACAGCTTCGCCGTCCGGCAATGTCTCGACGGAAATATCCGCGCCGAACGCCTTGAGCATTTTTTCGGTATGGTCGCGCGTCAGCGCGGATTGCACGATGCGCGAGCGTCCCGCCGCGCCCAGCGCCGCCAATATCAGCGCCGACTTCACCTGCGCCGAAGCCACTGTCACCTGATAGTCGATGCAAACCGGCCGGTCGGTGCCATGCAGGGTGAGTGGCATCAGTCCGCTTTCTCGGGCGCTCCACTCCGCGCCGAATTTCGTCAGCGGTTCCAGCACACGTTTCATGGGCCGCTTGCGCAGCGAAGCGTCGCCTGTGAAGACCGCCGTGATCGGCGTTGTCGCCATCGCACCCATCACCAGTCGCGATCCGGTGCCGGAATTGCCGAAGTCCAGCACATCCGCCGGTTCGGCCCAGCCGCCGACACCGGTGCCCCAGATGCGCCATACGCCATACCCTCGCTCCGCGCCGTCGCGGGTCACGGTGGCCCCGAACTGGCGCATGACCTTGGCGGTGTTGAGAACGTCCTCGGCTTCCAGAAGGCCGGAAATCCGGGTTTCGCCGACCGCCAGCGCGCCCAGAATCAGCGCCCGATGGGAAATGGATTTGTCGCCGGGAACCGTTGCGGTTCCGCGCAAAGCGCCGGATCGGCGCGTAGCCAGCGGACGCTGGCTTTCATGGGGCATTTTAGGGGCAGTCATGCCTTTACGTATGCCTTTGACAGGGGGGCTGAGAAGTGGCAAACGACCCGACCTTCGAAATCGACTGAACGCGGGAAGCATGACTTTGGTCAAGGCGGATCTAGGAATTAAGCGTGTGTGCCCTTCGTGCGCCGCGCATTTTTACGACCTTCAAAAACGTCCTATCGAATGCCCGAAGTGCGAATTCAGCTTCGAGCCGGAGTCGCTCTATAAGCAGCGCCGCCCGCGCACGCCCGAACCCGTCGCGCCCGTAGCCGCCGTCGAACGTGACGAGGACGACGAAGACGAGAACGAAGAGACGGAAGAGGCTGAAGCCGAAGAGGCGGTTGTCGACGAAGCGCCGCTGATCGTCGCCTCCGACGACGACGAGGAAGAGGAAGAAGAAACACCCGATACCGAAACCGAAGCGGAAGGCGCGGGCATGTCCGTCGTCGATGGCGCGGACGATATCGAAGCCATCGACGACGAAGAACTCGGCGATGACGAAGAAGACGACGCCGGCCTTCTCGAGGAAGAAGAAGACGGGAACGACGATGTCAGCGGCATCATCGATGCCGACATCGAAAAGGACGAGCGTTAGAATTTCACCTCCCGGTCCCCAGACCGGGATCTGCATGGGGCCATAGCTCAGCTGGGAGAGCGCCTGCATGGCATGCAGGAGGTCAGCGGTTCGATCCCGCTTGGCTCCACCAGCCTTCACTTCTGCTTCGCGGAAGTTATGGTTTTCAATGGCCTGTTTGGCCAAGCGATCCATCGCGCAAATTACAGCGATGCAATTACGCCACCATATTTAAGCGAATTTTCAGCGGAACCGTCATTCGCACGGTGCGTTTCATCCGGCTTGCCAATTTGCGACACTTCCGACAAGACAGAACTGTCTCCGCAGGGCTAGTCTTCCAGCCCTTTGATATTCCCCGAAAGGTATATTTTGAACGCGTTCGTTGACGCCCGTTCCGTTCCGGCGGGCACCACCATCGAGACCGATCTGGCGATCATAGGCGGCGGCGCGGCGGGCATCACGCTGGCGCTCGCGCTCGCGGACGCGCCTATCAAGGTCCTGCTGCTCGAAAGCGGCGGAAGCGGTTTCGATGCCAAGACGCAGGCGCTTTATTCGGGCAGCGTTACGGGCGCCCAATATCTTTCGCTCAAGGACTCGCGGCTGCGCTATTTCGGCGGCAGCACCAATCATTGGGGTGGCTGGTGCCGGCCGCTCGAACCCAGCGACTTCGAAGCGCGTTCCTGGGTGCCCCATTCCGGCTGGCCGATTTCCTATTCGGACATCGCCGAATATTTCCCGCATGCCCAAGCCCTCGTCGAGGCAGGGCCGCCGATCTACGACAAGGACAAGCCGTTCACCGATGCTTGCGGCGCGCCGCTCAACCTGGGGACGGGCGGGGTCTATACAAGCTGGTTCCAGTTCAGCAAGACGCGTGGTGCGATCCTGCCCACGCATTTTGGCGAGCGCTACGGCGCCGATCTGAAGCGCATACCGCGCCTGACCGTGATCGAACACGCCAATGTCACGAACCTTGCGCTCGCGCCGAATGCGGCAAGCATTGACCATCTGGACGTGGCGACGCTCAGCGGGCGCAAATTCACGGTGAAACCGAAATACACGGTTCTCGCCACCGGCGGCATCGAGAATGCGCGCATCATGCTCGCGTCCAATGGCGTGATGGCGAAGGGCGTCGGCAACGGCAACGACATGGTCGGCCGCTTCTTTGCCGACAATCCCATACCGCGCACGGTCGCCACGATGGTGCTGTTCGACGGCAACATGGCGCCGTATTACCAGAACAATCAGTCGACCACGGACGGCGTTTATTTTCGTGCGACCCTCGCGCCGACGGAGAACTTCAAGCGCGAACGCGCGGTGATGAGTTCGCTGACCACGGTCGAG
Organism: Rhizomicrobium sp.; assembly: GCA_036509475.1. GTDB lineage: Bacteria > Pseudomonadota > Alphaproteobacteria > Micropepsales > Micropepsaceae > Rhizomicrobium. The sequence goes on from DATCFN010000354.1 coordinate 6,387, forward strand.
GACGTCGTTCAACTGGATGAGCTGGGACAGGCCGCCGTGACGACAACGGCGTCGGCGCTGGGCGTGGATGCCGGCAGCGCGAAGGCCTTTTCGCTGGGCTGCGGCATGGAAATGGCGCCGGACCCGGATCGGCGCTTCACGCTCACCGATGAGCGCGACGCCCTCGGCATGCCGCGCGTGAAACTTCATATGACGTTTCCCGATGCCGATTTCGCGCGCTATCGCGAAACGCTGAAAGAACTGGGCCGTCAGCTGATGGCCACCCGCACCGGCATGATCCGCATAGACCGCGCGTCGCGCGAAAGCTGGTTCAGCGTCATGGACTACGGCGATCATCATCTCGGCACGACCCGGATGAGCGCCGATCCGCGCAGTGGCGTGGTCGATGCCAACCAGCAGGTCCACGGCATTCCCAACCTCTACGTCGCGGGCAGTTCGGTGTTCACGACTTACAGCGCCTCCAATCCGACCATGAATCTGGTCGCGCTCACCCTTCGACTCGCGAATCATTTGAAGGGGATATTCAAATGAGCGAGCCGGCGAAGATCGCGCGCCGGCCGCTGCTGCTGGCCCTTGCGGCCGTGCTGGGCATGGGTGTGGTCGGCGGGGGCATCTACGAATCATCCGGCCTTTGGCGCCGCCACCGCTCCGCCAGCGCCTATGACGACTTGCTGGGCAGCCTAAGTGACCGGGACGCCGCCAACCGCCTGGGCAATGCCGTCCTCGCCGAAACAGAGACTTTCAGCATCCGCGACACCGCCCGGGAACTGCGCACGCGGATCGGCCACAGGCCGCTGTCCGCTGCTCTGGGCGAGGATATGGCCCAGGACCGGATCAGCGAGGCGGGGGGCTGGATACTGCCGGAAACGCTGGCTTTGCTGTGCGCCCTGGCTGCCAAGGTAGGCTGAAGGACAGGGCAGACTTGCGTTTGCGGAATTTCGGCAACGCATCGTCAGAAAATAGCTTTTCCTTCAATTGGTTCCTTAACGCCAATTGACGCCCCTTTACCTCCGTGACAGGGTTAAGCCCTTGAGGTAGCAGAGTCTTCCTCGCAAGGGATGCCCGTGGGGGGCAGAATGATCAAATCAGAGTTGGTTGCGCGATTGGCGCAGCGTTATCCGCATCTTTATCACCGCGATGTCGAACGCATCGTGACAACGATGCTCGACGCCGTCACCAAGGCGCTGGCGGAAGGTCATCGCGTGGAACTTCGTGGCTTCGGCGCGTTCTCCGTGAAAGTGCGCCCTTCGCGCATGGGCCGAAATCCGCGCACGGGCGAACCGGTCTCCGTGGACGAAAAGCGCGCACCGTTCTTCCGTACTGGCAAAGAATTGCGTGAACGCCTGAACGGCCACGCGAGCCTGTGAGGTTTTCGACTTATCTGATCGCCATCCCCATCGTGGTGATCGCTGCGATTTTGGCGGTCGCCAACCGCGGTGAGGTGATCGTAAGCCTCGATCCGTTTTCGCGCGAAACGCCGGCCCTCGCATTGCAGATGCCGCTTTATGCGGCACTCTTCCTCGCTTTTGGCCTCGGCATCATTATCGGCGGCGTGGTCGCGGCCATCGGCCGGTTTAAAAAGAACTGAACATCTTGCGGCTGCCGCCGGAGCGCTTTAAGACCCGCCCTCGATGAGCGCGACGCGATTCCAAAATCCGATCTTCGCAGCTCTCGATACGCCCGATCTTCCCCGCGCGCTCGAGATTGTCACCGCCATTCGGCCGCATGTCGGCGGCTTGAAGGTCGGCCTTGAGTTCATCACAGCGCTGGGCCCCGATGCGGTGAAGCAGATCGTGACGCTGGGCCTGCCGGTTTTCGCCGACGTGAAATTTCACGATATTCCGAACACGGTCGCCGGCGCCTCCAGGGCAATCGCGAAGCTTGGCGCCAAGATGTTCAATGTTCACGCATCGGGTGGCGAAGCAATGATGCGCGCGGCGGTGGATGCTGCGCGCGGCGTTGACCCGAACATCAAAATCATCGGTGTGACGGTTCTCACCAGCATGGACGATGCCGTTCTTGCCGAGGTCGGCCAGCGCAGCCCGGCGCGCGATCAGGTCGTGCGGCTTTCCGAACTGGCAAAGAAGTCCGGTCTGGATGGCGTGGTGTGCAGCGCCCATGAAATCGCGACGATCCGCGATCATTGCGGCGCGGATTTTCTGACGGTCGTTCCGGGCATTCGTCCCGCGGGTGCCGATCTTGCCGATCAGCGCCGCGTGATGACGCCGCCGGAAGCGTTGAAAGCCGGTGCGGGAATTCTGGTGATCGGACGGCCGATTACGGGCGCACCAGATGCGGCGTCTGCTGCGCGTCAGATAGCGGCGTCGCTTTTCTAGCCGCGAGACGCACGATGCGCCGGTGCCACAAATAAAGCGCGGGCGTCAGGCCCAACTCCACGAATAGCGCCGCTGTCATCGAGCCGTGGGGCGCGCCGACAAGAATCAGCGACCACAGCCGCGATAATCCGCCAACAAAAACGATGGCGGTGATCGTTGCGAAGGCCTCGCTCGGTTTCTCCACGCGCGGAATAATCCACCACACAACGAACCCGATCCCGAGCAGAAGCCCGGAAAGATATCGCATGTGGCTATCGGCGGCGGCGGATGCGGCAAGCTGATAAAATTGCGGCCCCATCCACACGCCGGAAAAGCCGGCGGCCAGGGGAATCAGCGACACGATGGCGAGCACCACCTGGAGAATTCTTTTTTCAAGAAAGGTCATGCGGCTTTTACGCAAGCCGGGCATGACCGGATCATTCTTGCCTCACCGCGGCGTGCGAAGGATAACGGTTCCGCTGAAAGGAACATCATGACCTACAAACTCTACGGATCGCCTGGCGCCGCCAGCATGTGCGTTCACTGGATGCTGATCGAACTCGATGTGCCCTTCGAGTTTGTGTCGCTGGATTTCGACAAGAAGGCGCAGAAAGACCCCGAATATCTGAAGATCAATCCGACCGGGCACGTTCCGGCGCTGGTGATCGACGGCGTTGCTTATGCCGAGACGGCGGCGCTTCTGATGTTGCTGGCCGAACGGCACCCGCAGGCGGGTTTCGCGCCGCAGCCCGGCGATTCCGGCCGCGCGCTTTACCTGCAATGGATGATATTTCTCGCCAATACGCTGATGCCTGCGTTTCGCCTGTGGTTCTACGCCGATGAGGGCGCCGGCGCGCAAAACATCGAGGCGACACAGGCACAGGCGCGGGGGCGTATCGAGAAGGCGTGGGATCGCATCGACGCGCTGCTCGCGGACGGCCGTCCCTACATGCTGGGCACGCGGCTGAGCGCGGTCGATTTCCTAGTGTCCATGCTCATGCGTTGGTCGCGCAACATGCCACGCACGGCAGCCGACTGGCCGCATATCGCCACTTACATTGTACGAATGCGGAGCCTTCCGTCTTACCGCGAAACGCATGCCAGCGAGCGGCTGGAAGGCTGGATTTAGGCGGGTTTTTGGCCCGCTTGCTTTCGCCGCCCGTGAAAGCGATAAGGCCCGCCCATGTCCGTCCAGGTCAAAATCTGCGGCATTAACAGCGTGGAATCCGCCGATGCGGCGGTCCGCGCCGGTGCCGATTATGCCGGGCTGGTTTTTCACCCGCGCTCGCCGCGCGCGCTTCAGCCGGAACAGGCGCGTTCGCTGGCGGCGCATCTGCGTGGCCGCGTGCGGATCGTGGCGATGCTGGCCAACGCTGATGACGCGAGAATCGCAGCGGCGATCGCGAACACCCGGCCAGACTTCCTGCAACTGCACGGCGACGAGAGCGTCGAGCGTGTCGGCGATATTCGCAGCCGCACGGGCGTTGCCGTCATCAAGGCCATCCCCATCGCGGAGGCGGGCGATCTTTCCGCCGCTGCCACCTATGAAAGCGTCAGCGACATGCTGATGTTCGACGCCAAGCCGCCGGTCCATGCGACACGCGAAGGCGGTCATGGCGCCGCGTTCGACTGGCAGCTGCTCCGTGGACGGACATTCTCCCGTCCGTGGTTGCTCGCCGGTGGCCTCAATCCCGAAAACGTCGCACGCGCGATTGCGGTTAGCGGCGCGTCCGGCGTGGATGTGTCTTCCGGTGTTGAAACCGCGCCGGGCGTCAAGAGCCCGGACATGATCCGCAATTTTATCGAAAACGCGCGCAACGCGCATCTGGCGAGCGCAAGACCATGAACAAGCCCAACACATTGCGCGACGGGCCGGATCTGCATGGCCATTTCGGCGCGTATGGCGGACGCTTCGTCGCCGAGACGTTGATGCCGCTCGTCCTCGATTTGGAAAAGGCCTACGACGAAGCGCAAAAAGACCCGGCGTTTTATGCCGAGTTGAACGGCCTGCTAAAGCATTATGTCGGCCGCCCCAATCCGCTCTATTTCGCCGAACGCCTTACCGAGCATTTCGGCGGCGCGAAAATCTATCTCAAGCGCGAAGACCTCAACCACACCGGCGCGCACAAGATCAACAATTGCCTGGGCCAAATTCTTCTGGCGCGGCGCATGGGCAAGACGCGCATCATCGCGGAGACCGGCGCGGGGCAGCATGGTGTGGCCACGGCAACCGTGGCGGCGCGCTTCGGCTATCCCTGTATCGTTTATATGGGCGCGGTGGATATCGAACGCCAGAAGCCCAACGTCTTCCGCATGAATCTGCTCGGCGCCGAGGTGCGCGGCGTGACGTCCGGCTCGAAAACATTGAAAGATGCGATGAACGAGGCGCTGCGCGACTGGGTCGCGAACGTCCACGACACGTTCTACATTATCGGTTCGGCCGCTGGCCCGCACCCCTATCCCGGCATGGTGCGCGATTTCCAATGCGTCATCGGTGAGGAAATCAAGACGCAGACGATGGAGATGGAAGGCCGTTTGCCCGATCTCGTTGTTGCCTGTGTCGGTGGCGGATCGAATGCCATCGGGACTTTCCATCCATTCCTCGACGACAGCCGCGTGGAAATCCACGG
>DATCFN010000355.1:0-11760 GCA_036509475.1 Rhizomicrobium sp.
GTGCCCAGAAGATTTCTCACAGGCACTTCGAAGCCGTCGAAGCCGATCTCATATTCTTTCATGCCGCGATAGCCGAGCACACCGATCTCGCCGCCCCTCATCCCCTTGGCCGGGAAAATCTCTTTCTCCGTGCCACGCGGCTTTTCCGCCAGCAGCATCGAAAGTCCGCGATAGCCCGCTTTGTCGGGCAAGGTGCGCACCAGCAAGGTCATCACATCGGCGCGAGCAGCATGGGTGATCCATGTTTTGTTGCCGTAGATTTTGAAGACATCGCCCTCGCGCACGCCGCGCGTTTTCAGCTCCGCGACATCCGATCCGCCGGCCGGTTCGGTGAACACGGCCGTCGGCAGCTTCTCACCGCTGGCGATCAGCGGCAGCCAGTGTTTCTTCTGCTCGTCCGTGCCGGCCGTCAGAACCAGTTCGGCCGCGATTTCGGAACGCGTGGCAAGCGAGCCGACGCCGATATAGCCGCGCGAAAGTTCTTCGGAGACAACGCACATCGCGGTCTTGGACAATCCCGCGCCGCCGAATTCTTCCGGGATGGTGAGGCCGAACACACCAAGGGCCGACAATTCGGCGATCACCTCCAGCGGGATCAACTCGTCCTTCAAATGCCATTGATGCGCGAAGGGGGTCACTTTGTCCTGCGCGAAGCGGAAGAACTGTTCGCGGATCATCGAATTGATGTCGTCCAGGCCGGGCTCGCCGATAAACATCGCGCCCTGATGCTTGGCCATATAGGCGGCGATGCCGGCGCGGATTTCGGGCTTCGAGCCGCTCTCGATTAAAGCGGAGGCCGCATCCCAGAACGCGGCAAAGTCTGTGTTGCTGACGCCCAGATCACCCGGCCGTGCGATCTCGCTTTGGCTCATGGCGATACCGCCGGCCATCTGTGCGAGGTATTCGCCGAAGGCTGCTTTCAGAGTGAGCGTTTCAATCTCGCCGAAACGGCTTTCGCTTTCCAAATGCCGCGCCCATCGCGCCATCTGGCGCAGTGCTTCCGCATAGGTGGCATACCAGGCGAAGGCATGTCCGGCACGCTGTTCGCGGTCCAGCGCTGCGGCATCGACCTTGCCGTTGCTGACGACTTTCGCGGCGACCGCGCTGCGCGCCGCGTTCAGGAATTTTTCCGCGGCGGTCACCGCCGCATCGCATTGCTTCAGAAGATCAGCCATCGAAATTCTCTCTCACGATCGTCGAACCATAATCAATTTCTGCCGCGCCGCACCATAGCGGGAGGCTTGTGCGATATGCGGTTCCCGTATCAATCTGCTTCCTCAATTCGGGGGAGTTGCCAAACATGAAGCGCGTTACGTTGTTCGCCGTCATTGCAGCGTTGTCCATTGCTGTGCCGGCAATGGCCGGCGACATTTCGCCCGCCGACAAAAAGGCGTTGGCGAGTTACACGCTGACGATGCCGAAAATTAAGGCCTATGACGCTGCGATCACCGCGTTGCGCGCCGCCGAAGCGAAAGACCCGTCGCTCAAGGCCGACTACAACGCAGCTTCTGCCGAACATACGAACAGCATGAATGACGAATTCGCAAAGATGGACCATCATCCGCGCGTCTTTGCATTTTTCGCGAAGAATGGACTGACCAAGCAAGATGTAATCCTGATTCCCTTGACGCTTATGAGCGCTTGCATGGTCGTGCAATATCCGTCGGCGGCTCCGGGGCTCGCCGATCAGACATCGCCGTCGCAGGTCGCGTTCTGCAAGACCAATCTGACAGCGCTGAATGCGCTGAGTTTCATGAAAGGCGGCGGGTAACAGCCGTTCACGCGTTCTGCGCTTCCAGCACATCATCGAAGGTGCGCATGCCGGGGCGCTGGGCATTGACCAGCACGGCCATATTGCCGGGTAGATGCTCGTTCTTCCACATCTTGGTGTGGGCGCGCGGAATATCGGCCCACGGGAAGACTTCCGACATGCACGGATCGAGACGGCGTTCCACCATCAGCGTATTTGCCTGACTGGCCTGTTTCAGATTGGCGAAGTGCGAGCCCTGAATGCGCTTCTGGCGCATCCACACATAACGCGCATCGAAGGTGATGTTATAGCCGGTGGTGCCGGCGCAGAACACGACCATGCCGCCGCGCTTCACGACGAGGCATGAGACGGGAAATGTCGATTCGCCCGGATGTTCGAACACCATGTCGACATCGTTGCCTTTGCCGGTGATGTCCCAGATCGCCTTGCCGAATTTGCGCGCTTCCTTGGTCCACGCGTCGTATTCCGGCGTGTTTACCGTCGGCATCTGACCCCAGCAGTTGAAGTCCTTGCGGTTGATGACACCTTTCGCGCCAAGTGACAGGACGAATTCGCGCTTGCTCTCGTCGCTGATGACGCCGATCGCGTTGGCGCCCGACACGGCGCAAAGCTGCACCGCGAACGAACCCAGCCCACCGCTCGCGCCCCAGATCAGGACGTTGTGTCCGGGACGCAGGATGTGCGGTCGATGGCCGAAGAACATGCGATAGGTCGTGGCCAAGGTCAGCGTGTAACAGGCCGCTTCTTCCCAAGTCAGATGTTTGGGGCGCGGCATGAGCTGGCGGTCCTGCACGCGCGCGAATTGCGCGAACGAGCCATCCGGCGTCTCGTATCCCCAGATGCGCTGGCTGGGCGAAAACATCGGATCGCCGCCATTGCATTCTTCGTCGTCGCCATCGTCCTGATTGCAATGCACGACGACTTCGTCGCCGACCTTCCAGCGCTTCACCTTGGAGCCGACAGCCCAGACAATGCCGGACGCATCGCTGCCTGCGATGTGATAGGGGTTTTTGTGCGCATCGATCGGCGACACCGGCGTGCCGAGCCCAGCCCAAACACCGTTATAATTCACGCCGGCTGCCATTACGAGAATGAGCACGTCGTGGCTGTCCAGCGACCAGGTCGGCACCACTTCCATCTGGAAGGATTTTTCCGGCTCGCCGTGGCGCTCTTTGCGGATCGTCCAGGCGTGCATGTTCTTGGGCACATGACCCAGCGGCGGAATCTCGCCGATGTCGTAGAGGTCCTTATAGACGTCAAGCTGCGGCTTCGCTTCGGCGGATGCCATGGACCCCTCACTCCTGAATGCTTTGTCTGAACGCGCTTGTGCCCGTGCGGTGGCGAAGTAAGCCTTTGGATTTGTTGCAATGCAACAGAAAAGTTACATCCGGGCTGTGCATGGTTCGCGCAGGGACATAATGTTGCTTAAAAATCGGAAGAGCGGCGGCGAAAGCTCAGTTTCCTGGGTTTGTCGCCCCGCGCCTTGGCTGCGATTTCCTTGACCTTCACGACTTGGCGGACGGAGAGCGATGCATGGGGTCCGCCTTTTTCCGGGTCTCCAAAGGCGCGGCCGTAGGTCTCCAGCCGGCCCTCGACCGAGCCCAGAAACTCACCTTCCCAGTCCGACAATTTCACACCGGCCTTTTCGGCGGCGAGGCGCGCCTTGCGCAACGCTTTCAGGGCCACGCGCTTGGAGCGCTTGCGCTCGGCGTCGCGCAATTCTTTCGGCGTTTTGCGTATGGGCGGTTTGCCGAAGCCCATTCTTCAATGCGCCATGTGCGGGTCGCGTTCGCCCACCGTCATCGGCAGCGCAATATTGTCGATGGCGACGGGGCAGGTGAAATGCGCCGAACGCGCGCAGTTGGGGTTGTAGGCGTCGTTGAAATCAATGGTAACTGTGGATGGCGGAAACTTTCCAAAATCCGCGACATCGACATAACGGCCCGCGCCATATGCGCCCTTGCCGGTGAGGTCGTCGACAAAAAAGGCCGACATGTCGCTCATCTGTTTGGGATCGTTGCTGCCGGAATAAAACGGCAGCGTGATCTGCTTGCCCTTCAACGCGAAAGTGGCGTCACCGGCGTGATAAAACTGCTTGTCTGTGCCGCGCGAGGTGCGAAAGACGCGGGGCGGCAGCTTCGCATCGGGCGTGAAATGCGCCGTCACACGGAAGGCGGCATCGTAAGGGAAATAAGACACGCCTTTGAAATTCAGTGCCGCCGGATTTTGCTGGTTGAAGACGAAGATGCGCCAGCCGTTCACGCCGGCGGACACCTGCGTCGGTTGTCCCGAAACATCGACATCCTTGTCGACGGGGATGCTTTTGAGGATCGCCGCGGCGTCGACCGGCTTGCCATCTTTGACGACGCTGAGTTTTCCGCCGGCGAATGCGACGGTCAGTACGCCCTTCGCTTTGGGATCATGGCTCCAGCGGTATGAGGCGGGCTTGCCGGCCTGTCCCTGCAACACGGCCAGTTCGCCGTCGTGCAGATAGGCGGAGTCCTGGATTTTCAGCATGGCATGCGGCACCTGCGCATAGTCCTTGTTTTCGTCCGCGACGCCCGCCGTCCATGCCTGTTGCGGCGTTTGCGCCGGAGCGGCGGCGCCCAGCAAAAGACCGGCGAGACTGGCGGTTGCAATCAAAATGGTGCGCATGGTTTCCCCGATTTTTAGCCAAAACCCAGCCTAAACACCGGCTTCGGTTAAGCAAGCAGCAAGGCTCCAATCCTAGTCTGCCGGAATGGTGGCAGCGAACAAAGGTATGGACTGGACGGCGGCGGCTTTCGGCGCGGCGCTGGCCTATCTCATTTTCCTGGCCGCGATGTTCTTGGGCCATTTCTGGTTGCGCGATGCGGGTGGAACGCCGATCGCAAACGACTTCATTGACGTTTTCGCGGCAGGAAAAATGACCGCGGCTGGGCATGCCGCGGCGGTTTACGACTGGCAGGCGCATCGCGCGGCCGAAGTTGCGGTCGCGGGAGAGGATTTCGTCGGCTATTACGGCTGGCATTATCCGCCGCCCTTCTTGTTCATTGCGACGGCGCTGTCGCGCCTTCCCTATTTCGCCGCGTTCCTGCTGTGGGTCGTCGCCACGCTTCCGCTTTACGTCTTCGCCGTGGCGCGCATCGCGGGCAAACGCGAAGCGGTGTTGTGGGCATGCGCTTTTCCGGCCGTCGCGCTCAACGCCTATGTCGGACAAAATGGTTTCGTCACCGCCGGCCTGATAGGCGCGATGCTTCTTCTGCTGGAGGACAATCCGATCCTCAGTGGCGTTTGCCTGGGCCTTCTCACCTACAAGCCGCAGTTTGGGCTGCTATTTCCCATCGTTTTTCTGGCGAGCGGCCAATGGCGCGTGCTGGCCTCGGCGAGCGCGACGGCGCTTTGTCTCATCGTCGCCTCCATACTGGCCTTCGGCTTCGACAGTTGGATTGCATTCTTTCATTCCATTCCCCATGCGACGGATGTGATCCTCACGGGCGGTCATGCGGGCTGGAACAAACTGCAGACTGTTTATGGCTTCGCGCGCTGGATCGGTGCCGGCAATGAAGCGGCCTGGAGTGCGCAGATTTCGATCGCGTTGCTGATGGCGCTTGGCGTCGTCTTCATGTGGCGCGGCCGGATACCGTTCGAACTGAAGGCAGCCGCGCTATGCGCCGCGGTGCTGCTGGCGACGCCTTACGCCTATATCTACGACTTCCCGCTTCTGGCGATCTCTGTCGCGTTTCTCTATCGCCATCAGGCTTTCAGCGCTTACGAGGCCGCTGTGCTTTTGGCGGTGTGTCTGTTGATTGCCGCGTTCCCCTGGGTCGGCGCGCCGCTGGGTCTTGCGGCCACGCTTCTCGTCACCAGCCTTATTTCCCGGCGCGCCCGCAAAATCGCCTTTCCACACTCGGATGTTGCACTGCAGCGCGCCTGACTGTTCTATGCACGCTGAAGGAGCGGGCAATGACGGGCAGTGACCAGCGCGGGCAACGGGACAGACCATGGATTTTCCGCACCTATGCGGGCCATTCGAGCGCGGCTGCCTCCAATGCGCTTTATCGTGGCAACCTCGCCAAGGGCCAGACGGGCTTGTCCGTTGCCTTCGATCTGCCGACACAGACCGGCTATGATAGCGACGATGCGCTGAGCAAAGGCGAAGTCGGCAAGGTCGGCGTGCCGGTCAGCCATATCGGCGACATGCGCGCGTTGTTCGAAGCAATCCCGCTCGACAAAATGAACACGTCGATGACCATCAACGCGCCGGCCGCGTGGCTGCTCGCTTTGTATGTCGCGGTGGCCGACGAACAGGGTACGCCGCGCGCCAGCCTGACCGGCACAACACAGAACGACATCATCAAGGAGTACCTCGCGCGCGGGACGTATATCTTTCCGCCGAAACCGGCGCTGCGTTTGACCAGCGACATGATCGCCTTCACCACGGCGGAGTTGCCGAAGTGGAATCCGATCAATCTGTGCTCCTATCATCTGCAGGAAGCCGGCGCCGATGCGGTGGAGGAAGCGGCCTTCGCGCTTGCCGCCGCGATCAGCGTTCTGGACGCCGCCAAGGTGCGGGGCGCGATTCCGCCCGCGGAATTCCCCAAAGCGGTCGGGCGCATTTCTTTTTTCGTGAACTCCGGCGTGAAGTTCATCACCGAAATCTGCAAGCTGCGCGCGATGGGCAAAGTGTGGGACGACATCACACTGAACCGCTATGGCGTCACCGATCCGAAATTGCGGCTGTTTCGTTACGGTGTTCAGGTGAATTCGCTTGGCCTGACCGAACAGCAGCCGGAAAACAACGTCTATCGGATTCTGTTCGGCATGTTGGGCGTGACGCTTTCCAAAAGCGCACGCGCGCGCGCCGTACAATTACCTGCGTGGAACGAAGCGCTTGGCCTGCCGCGTCCGTGGGATCAGCAATGGTCGCTGCGTCTGCAACAGATCGGCGCCTTCGAATCCGACATGCTGGAATATGGCGACATTTTCGACGGCTCGAAGGTGATCGAGGAAAAAGTCACCGCGCTGGTTGGCCAGATCCACGAAGAGATCGCGCGCATCGAAGCCATGGGCGGGGCTGCGACGCAGGAAGCACTGGAATATATGAAAGAGCGGCTGGTGCGCTCCAATGCGGCGCGGGTCGAGGCCATCGAGACGTCCGAGGAAATCCGCGTCGGCGTCAACGCCTATCAGGATACCGAGACGTCGCCGCTGACCGCCGGCAATGGCAATTTCATCGTGGTCGATGAAGCGGCGGAGCGCGAACAGATCGCGGCGCTGAAAGACTGGCGCGCCAAGCGCGACGGAAAGAAAGTGGAAGCCGCGCTGGCCGCGCTGGAACGGGCAACGAAAGACGGCGCGAATATCATGCCGCCTTCAATCGAATGCGCGAAAGCCGGCGTCACCACCGGCGAATGGGCGTCAACCTTGCGCCGTGTGTTCGGGGAATACCGCGCGCCGACCGGCGTCGCCGCCACGGGACCGGCGCGCAACGACGAGCGCATCGGCGAATTGCGCGCTGAGGTGGATGCGGTGTCGAAGAGACTCGGCCGGCGCCTAACTTTCCTTGTCGCCAAGCCCGGCCTCGACGGACATTCCAACGGCGCCGAACAGATCGCCATCCGCGCCCGCGATGCGGGCATGGACGTGATCTATGACGGTATCCGCTTTTCGCCGGACGAGATCGTGGCAGCCGCGAAAGAGAAGAAGCCACATCTCGTCGGCCTGTCCATTCTGTCCGGCAGTCACGTCCCGCTGGCGCGCGAAGTTGTAGCCAAGTTGAAAGCCGCGGGCCTGTCGGATGTGAAAGTCGTCGCTGGCGGAATCATCCCGCCCGAAGACGAGGCGGCGCTGAAATCCTCGGGCGTGTCGGCGGTGTTCAGCCCCAAGGACTACGATCTCAACGCCATCATGCATGAGATCGTCGCGCTTGCGGGCGAGGGCTGATTATTTCTTGGGTTGCGGATCGGTCGTGCCCATGTCGGCGACGAATTTCCAGGCAGCATTCGCGTCCTTCGCCCATACCGTGAGGTAGTGCCCGGTTATGTGATGGCGGCGTCCCGCGTCATCCGGTCCGCTTTCGAAAATCCAGTGCCCATCCGTCCAGCCTTGGGTTCCATCTTTGGAAACTTCGGCGGTATCCGGTTCCCAGCTCAACACATTGGTCTTGGGATCGCCGTTCCCGGAGGTCTGAAAGCGCTTCGCCGCTTCAGCCTTGCTGTGCATCGGCGGCTCGTTGCCGGTTCCGAAAACATGCGCGTCATCCGCCATATAGGCGAGAAAGGCCGCGTTGCTGCCCTTATCGACCGACAGTTGCGAGAACGCTTTGTCGACCGCGAGCAGATCGTCCTTCGGCGCAGCGTGTGCTGTGCCAGCGATCATGGCCAATGCGCCTGCCAGCAGTAGAATTTTCCCCATACCCACCCCCGAGATCGCTTGCGGCAATTGTGGCGGATTTGCCCCATTCCGTCCAAGATTCCGCCGGTAACTATTTGTTTACTGCGTTCGGCTCAACGCCGGGGGAATGTCATGGTCGCTTATCGCCGCATCGACGAAGTGAATGTGCCGCTGAACCGCAAGGTCGCGCTCAGCCACGAGCTTTTCCACGGCCTCACGCCCGAGGAATTCGACAATGAAGCGAAACTGCTGGCCGACGCGCAGGCCATGACGCCGGCCGTGCGCCGCCGCATGGAAGCGCAGCTCACCGAACGTCTGATGACGCCGCCGGATGCGCCGACCTGGGGGCCGGACTGGATCAAGCGCGGCGACAAGGATGCGCCCCGGCGCGGCACGGAAAAATCCGGCTTCACAGGCTGGTGGAATCGCGACGAGGACAAAAGCCGGGAGGCGGCGTCGCCCAATGTCGCGACCGATGAGGACTATGTCATCGCGCGCAACATGGAAAAAAGCCGGCAGATCGCGCATTACAAATGGCTTTACGCGGCCGGCATCGGCGTTGCGATTGCGCTCGCGCTGCTCGCCATGTTCGTCGACTACCAGATCATTCGCGGCGATGTATGGACGCGCGCGCTGTCCAACGAATTCATGGTCGTGCCCGCCAGCCTGCAATCGACGCTTATCTTCAAAAGCATGCAGGTGATCTTCGCGGTGCTGATCGTCCATTTCATGCTGAAGATTACAGGCGTCTATGGCCGCAACATACTCGTTACGACGGCATTCCTGTTCGCGCTGGTGATGATCGGATGTCTGGGCTATCTCGTCGCCTACAACAACATGCAGGGCGGCACGTCGACCACGCTGGAGCATCAGCAATCGGCGGATGCGTCGTCCGGAAATTCCATCGACCAGTTATTCTCCGCGCCGGTCAAAAGCGATCAGCAGGCGCGCGTTGTTCCGGCCACGCAGACGTCCAGCGAATACTCGCTGCCGCTGCCCAAGCTGTCTCAGAACTCGCTGGCCGATACCGATTCCTGGGTGTGGCTCGCTTTCGCCAGCGTGATCTTCTTCATCGTTACGACCGTGGCCGCGCTTTATATGCAGGGCGCGGAGAACAACATCCGCAATGTCAGCCTGTCGCGCGACTACAAACATCGCCAGCGCCAGTTCGCGCAGCTTCATTTGCTGCAGCTTGCCGATCAGCGTGAAGGCATGCGCGCCGCTGTGCCGGTCGCAGAAGCGCCGGGAAGCGCGGCGTGATGAATGTCATGCTTGCGGTGGTCACTGCCACCGCGCTGGTGGGCGGCGGCGCCCTGGCCGTGAAGGCATCGCATGACGAGCAGCGTTACTTGCGCGTCGCCTCGCTGACGGAAGAAGCGCAGGTCGCGCCTAAGCGCGTCGTCATCGCCATCGATCTGTCGAAAAGCAATCCCCTGATCGACGAGCCGGACTTCGCGGCAAAAGTTGCTGCCCGCATCAGCGATGAAATTCGCGGCCTGGGTTTTGCCTCCGAAGTGCATGTCCGCACCTTCGGAAATTACGATGCGGGTTCGAACAATTTCCATTACGACGCGGTTCTTTCCGTGCGCAACCGTCCCGAAGAGGTTGCGGCGGAAGTGCAGAAGTTGATTGCCGGCACGCCGCTGCTGGTGCGCAGCGGGAAATGGCGCGCGCAGGGGCATACGAACATCCTGGCGTTCATGGATAACGTTTCGCAATCCGTCGGCTGTTCGGGGCTACCGACGACGATCATTCTTGCATCCGACGGGATCGAGGATTCCGAATATGCGCGGCTTCAGCACCGCGATGCCCATCTTCCCGCGCCGGATGGCAAGCCTTTTGCCGGATGCGCGGAGCTGCAAATTCTCGGCCTGGGAGAGGGCGATAACAGTCCCAGCGAGACGGTGCGCCTGCGCAGCGAATGGGGAGGCTGGGCGCATGCCGCCGGCTTCGTTCACTTCCAAGGTCTCAACGACTGGTAAGCTGTCGCGGGATAGTGATAGTATTTTCAATAGGTTGAAAGAGTTTTTGAATCGCGGGCACGCGGGGCCGGCGCTCCACTTGACATTTCAGTAGATAACTCTATTTCATAGAGTACTCTAATCGATGCCAAGGATGCTCATGCCGCTCACGACCGAAGAAGCCGCAGCCGCGCTGAAAGACATCACGCAGACCGAGCAGCGCAGCACGGCCGCCTACAGCTACCGGATGTCTTCGCCGCATCTGATCCTGTGGGGTTTTGTCTGGCTCATCGGCTATGGCGTCATGGCCGCGAAGATCCATTGGGATCCGCTGTGGCTGGTACTTTCCATCGGTGGTTCGGTCGGCAGCTTTTACATCGGCTGGCGCATGTCCAACAGGAAGCAGGCTGGATTCGATTGGCGCTATACCGCGTCGTTTCTCGTGATCTGCGGCTTCATCAGCGCGATCCTGACCGTTCTGCCGCCGCAATCCGATGCCCAGTTCGGTGCCTTCTTCCCCATTCTCGTTGCTCTTTACTACGCGCTTATCGGCATCTGGACGCGCGGCTTGCGCATGCTGTTCGCGGGTGTGGCGCTGGCGGTGCTGACGCTGATTGGATTTTTTTATCTGCGTGACGTCTTCGATCTGTGGATGGCGATTGTCGGCGGCGGCGGCCTGATCCTGGGCGGGCTGTGGCTGAGGAGCGTCTGACATGGACCAGCCCGATCAGACCATTCATCAACCCATGCGCTTGAAGATCATGGCCGCGCTGAGGCCGTTGCCCGCATCGGAGAAACTTGAATTCGTCCGCCTCAAGGAACTGGTCGGCGCGACCGATGGCAATCTTGGCGCGCATGTCACCACGCTCGAAGATGCAGGTTACATCGCGGTGGAAAAGGATTTTGCCGGCAAGAAGCCGCGCACGCGCGTTGCGCTCACCAAAACGGGGCGCCGCGCCTTTGCCGAATACACCGACTATCTGCGCGAGATCATAGATGTCGCCCATGGATGAGAAGATGAACATGCTTTCGCTCAGTACGCGGCAGATGATTTTTCTGAAAGCGCTCGCGCTGGCGGGCTCGCTTATCGTCGCGCAAGTCTTTGTCGCTGTTTTTTCGCACTGAGAGATCGACATGCTGGATCGACGCGCAACACGCATCGTCTGGGCATTTCTGATCGGCGTCATCACCGTCGAAGGATGGTTGACCTATGCGTCATTCAAAGGCCATGGCGGTCTGGTGCAAGCAATGCTGCACTACACCCTCACGCCCGCCGGAACCGCGCTGGCTTGGCTTTGCGCGGCGGGGCTGACAATCCTCTATGTCGCCTATGCGACATTGGACAGCGCCGTCGTCCGCGAGCATTTGCTGCGGCCTTCGCGCTGGCGCCCGTTCATCGCGCTTTGCATCGTCGCGGTGCCCATGGCGCTCATCAGCGGCTTTTTCGAGGAAGCATTCTTCCGAAAATTCCTGATGGATCTGGCGCTGCGCCACGGACAGACCGCGGTCGCGCAGGTTGCCCTATCGGCTGTCGCGTTCGGCTTTGTGCATGCGATTTGGGGGATTGCGAGCGGCCGTTTTCGCGCAGCGCTCGGCGCCATGATCGCGACCGGTCTTTTGGGCGCGGGAATGGCCATCATCTATCTCATCGGC
>DATCFN010000356.1:0-2138 GCA_036509475.1 Rhizomicrobium sp.
TCGCCCATCGTCGCGCGCACATCTTCGAGGCTAATATTCTTTTGGCCATGCGCGTAGAGCGCCAGCTTTTCCAATTCGCGCCGCGTGATGCCGCGATCCGAACCCAGCCGCGACACCGCATCGTCCAGCGCGTCGGCGGAAATGGTGAGGCCTTCAGCCTTCAGCGCATCGCGCACGACGCCTTGCAGGCTCTGCGCCGTATCGCCATAGCATTGCACAGCGGCGCCGTTGTCGGCTACCTCGAACACTTTGCGCAAGGCGGCGGTTTTCTGCAGGTCGCCGGCTTCGATCACCACCAGCGCATCGCCGGCGGATTCGTCGAGAAAGGCTTCAAACAGTTTCGCCAGCGCATTGCCCGCGCTGCGGATGCGGATGACGCGCCGGCCACCCAACATGGAAATCGCGGCCGCCTCGTCGAACAAACGCGCATTATCAGAATTGAGTGCGGATTCATCCAGATCGGAAACGCGGAACGGATCGCTGAGATCGTCCACCACGCTTTTCGCCAGTTTCTCGGCGCGCTCATGCACCAACCCCTGATCGGGGCCGAAGAACAGAGCGGCTTTCAGATTGGCAGGCGGCTTGCCCGCGAACCGGTCGGCGTTGGCGGTCTTGACGATCATTTCACGCGCGCATGGGAAAAATGCACGCCCAGATCGATACGGATATGCTCCGCGATATCCTGCGCGGCGCGTTTCTCGGCGTCGGCCTGCGCCGTCAGAGAGGAATAAGGCGACTGTGCCACGTCGAAAGATTCCAGCGTCGTCTCTGTTCCGCTGAGGACGGGTTTGAGATTGGAATCCGTCAACGCATATTTCGCCGTGAAGACGATGTCATAGCGCGTGATCGTGGAGTCGGTTTGGACCGCGGTGCCTTCGCGCGTTTCGGTGACGTCGACGGTCAGGCGATACGCCGTTCCCAGCGGCCGGTTCGCGGAGCGCAGCAGGTCGATCAAATCGTTGCGCAATTCGTAGCCGATACGTTCCTGCGCGATCGGCTCGACATAGATCGAGGCGAAGATCTCTTGCGCCGCCGGATCGGAACCAACGCGGCCATAGAGCGGACGAAAGCCGCAAGCCGACAGTGTGCAGGCGAGGGCTGCGATCGCGATCAGACCGGGCAGGCGATGTGTCATGCGCTTCATATCACGATGTTCACGATGCGCTCCGGCACCACGATAACACGCTTGGGCGCCTTGCCTTCAAGCGCGCGGACGACCCCGTCCAGCGCCAGGGCGGCGGCTTCGACGGATTTGTCGTCGGAGCCACGCGCGATTTCCAGGCTGCCGCGCAATTTGCCGTTCACCTGAACGCCGATGGTGACGCTGTCCGAACGGGTCAGCGCCGGATCGGCCTTCGGCCACGGCGTATCGACCGCGAGGGTCTTGTGCCCCAGCAGGTCCCAGCAGCTTTCCGCCAGATGCGGCATCATCGGCGCGGACAGAAGTACCAGCGCTTCCAATGCTTCGCGTTTGGCCGCGCCATCGAGATGGGCATCGCCCAGCGCGCCGGCCAGCGTATAAATCTGCGCGACCGCGCGGTTGAAGCGCAGGTTTTCCAGATCGTCGGTGACGGCGGCGACGGCCTTGTGCGTCGTACGGCGCAGTTCCAGCGATGCGCCTTCGACCGCGCCGGGCTTGGTGCCGGGCGGCGGCAAGGTTCCGGCTTCTTCCACGAGCCGCCAGACGCGCTGCACGAAACGCCAGCAGCTTTCGGCCCCATCGTTGGTCCAATCGATGTCGCGTTCCGGCGGCGTATCGGAGAGCATGAACCAGCGGATCGTGTCGGCGCCGAAGACATTGATGATGCTCTCGGGCGTCACGCCGTTCTTCTTCGATTTCGACATCGCTTCCGAACGGCCGACCGTCACTTCGACATCCGTGCCTTTCAGATAGGCTTTGCCGTCGCGCTTCTCTACGTCATCCAGCGCCAGCCACTGGCCGTTATGGCCCTTATAAGTTTCGTGACAGACCATGCCTTGCGTGAACAGACCGGCGAACGGTTCATCAACCTTCGTGTAACCGAGCTTGTGCAAGCCCCGTGTGACGAACCGCGCATAGAGCAAATGCAAAATCGCATGCTCGATGCCGCCAATATATTGATCGACCGGCAACCAGTAATCGGCGGCTTCCGGGTTGA
>DATCFN010000357.1:0-4736 GCA_036509475.1 Rhizomicrobium sp.
TGATGCGCTGGGCCATCAGAACGCCTTCGGCCGTCGCGGTCGAGCCGTCATAGAGCGAGGCGTTCGCCACTTCCATCCCGGTGAGCAGCGCCACCTGCGTCTGGAATTCGAAGAGATATTGCAGTGTGCCCTGCGCAATTTCCGGCTGGTAAGGCGTGTAGCTGGTAAGAAACTCCGAACGCTGGATCAGGTGATCGACGGCGCTCGGCACATGATGCTTATAAGCGCCCGCGCCGCAGAAGAACGGCAGCGATCCGGCCGATTTGCTCTTCGCCGCCATCCTGGTGAGCGCGCGATCGACAGCGAGTTCGCCTTGCGTATCGGGCAGATCGAACACGCTGCGCGCCACCACGGCGGATTTCGGCACGTCGCGGAACAACGCGTCGATGTTCGGCGCGCCGATCTTGGCGAGCATCTGAGAGCGGTCTTCAGGAGTCAGCGGAAGGTAACGCATGGATCAAAGCCCTTTCACGAAGTCCGCGTACTGGTCCGCCGTCATAAGCTTGGCGAATTCGTCCTTGCTCACGCCCTTGAGTTTGAAGAACCAGCCTTCGCCTTCGGGATCGGAATTGACCTTGGCGGGTTCGGCTGCCAGCGCGGCGTTGCCTTCGACGACTTCGCCGCCAACGGGCGCATAGACATCGCTCGCCGCCTTCACGCTTTCGACGACAGCCGCTTCACCGCCCGCGCCGACCTTGCGGCCCGCTTCAGGCACTTCGACGAACACGACATCGCCGAGCTGTTCGGCGGCGTGCTTGGTGATGCCGACCGTTGCGGTGTCGCCATCGAGGCTCACCCATTCGTGCTGATCGGTGTAACGGACTTCGCTCATGATGACCTCTTAGGCGGTTGCGCGTTTGTAGCGGTTGGGGACGAAAGGCATAGGTGCGATGCGCGCGGGATTGGGTTTGCCGCGCACCATCAGATCGACCTCGGTGCCGTCTTTGGCGAAGGCGCTTTCGACATAGCCCATGGCGACGGGTGCGTTTAGCGAAGGACCGAACCCGCCGCTGGTAATCTTGCCGATGACTCGGCCGGTCTTGTCGGTGATCTCCGTGCCTTCGCGCGCGGGCGCTTTGCCGACAGGAAGGATACCGACGCGTTTGGTCGCCGTGCCGTTGGCCACGCGGTCCATGATTTTCTCGCCGGCGGGAAAATCCTTGTCCGCCTTGCGGCGCTTGCCGATGGACCAGACAAGATTGGCCTCGACCGGATCGGTGGTCTCGTCGATGTCGTGCCCGTAGAGGCAAAGCCCCGCTTCGAGCCGCAGCGAGTCACGCGCGGCAAGGCCGATGGGCAGAACATCCGGATCGGCGAGAAGCGCGCGCGCGACTTTCTCGACGTCCTTGCCTTCGAGCGATATCTCGAACCCGTCTTCGCCGGTATAACCCGAGCGGCTGACGATGGCGGGACAACTGGCAACGGTCGCGCGGCGCACATGCATAAATGTCAGACTATCGATGCCAGGCGAAAGTTTCTCGAGGACCTTACCTGCCGCCGGTCCTTGCAGCGCCAGCAACGCGCGATCCGGCTTGGGCGTGAGCGTGGCAATGCCTTTGAGCTTGTCCGCCATATAGGCGAAATCGCCTTCTTTCGTCGCGCCGTTGACGACGAGATACAAATCCTTCTCACCGAGCAACCGCAAAAACATGAAGTCGTCGATGATCGTGCCGCGATCGTTGAGCAGCAGACCGTAGCGCTGCATGCCTTCCTTCAGGCCCTGCACATCGGCGGGTGTCACGCGCTCCAGGGCCTTGGCCGGATCGCCACCGCCGAGAAACGCTTGCCCCATATGCGAGACGTCGAACAGCCCCGCCTTCTCCCGCGTGTGAAGATGCTCTTTGAGAACGCCGGTTGGATACTGGACCGGCATGTCGTAACCGGCGAACGGCACCATCTTTGCGCCTAGCTCGACATGCAAAGCATGGAGCGGCGTCTTGCGCATTGTCTGGTTCGTGTCGGTCATCTTGGTCCGCGACTGAGGTTGATAGAGCGCGAACCGGCAAACCGGATCTCGCGCCCCTCTGTCTATGGACCTGAGAGATTTCCCCGCCGATCGTGTTCGACCTGGCGGATTACCCCTTCGGTGAGAACCGCCCCACCGGCGGTTCCGCTTTCCAGAAGTTCATCTCCTTCGCGGTCCTTTTGCCTGAGAGTTTCCGGGGCGGTTGCTCCTTCGGCCTTCGCCTTTGGCTTCGGCCGACGGGTCGGCTTTGGCGGTAGCGAACGTCTCCCGCGAGGGATCGATTGTATGGCCGGACGGTCGCGCCTCGCGGCGGGAAAGCCCGTTGCGGTGCAATATAGGGAGCCTTGTTTGGGAGTCAAAGAAAACCGGCTCGGAGCGCCGATTCGCTCACATCCTGGGGGGGATTTCGATGCCCAGCAGGTCCAGGACCTTTGTCAACGTCCGCAGGGTCAGCTGACAGAGGCCCAGCCGCGCAGCGCGCAAATCGCCGTCTGCTTCCGACATGATGTGATGCTCGGAATAGAAACGGCTGAATTCCTGCGCCAGCGTGAAAGCGTAGTCGCAAAGGATGTTCGGCGCACGGCGCGCCTCGGCTGCGGTCATCGCGTCAGGCAGCGAAAGAAGTTGCAACACGAGTTTGCGTTCTTCCGCCGATTGCACCACGGGCGCGGCGGATTTGTAGCCTTCGTCTTGGGCTTTGCGCAGAATCGATTGAATACGGACCGCCGCGTATTGGAGATACGGACCGGTTTTGCCCTCAAATTTGGAAAAGCGCGCGAGATCGAAAATATAGTCGGTTTGCCGATGATTGGAGAGGTCGGCGAATTTCAATGTCGCGATGCCGACCATCTTCGCCGTCGCGGCGCGTTCTTCCGCCGGATAGTCGGCGGCAAGCCCGGCTTCGGCCAGACGCTTGTCAGCCTCCTCCGTCACCATGGCGATGAGGTCGTAGAGTTTCATCACGCCGCCAGCGCGCGTCTTGAACGGCTTGCCGTCCGGCCCGTTCATCGTGCCGAAACCGGCATGTTCCAATTCGGCTTTGCCGTTGAGATGGGCTTTTTCAGCGGCGCGATAGACCTGTTCGAAATGCAGATGCTGGCGCTGGTCGACAACGTAGAGAATGAGGTCGGGATTTTGTTCGCGCACGCGATCCACAATCGTCGCGAGGTCGGTCGTACCGTAAAGCACCGCGCCATCGGACTTAACCAGGATAAGCGGCGGCATCGCCTTCTTATCGCTGTCGCGCTCGACGGGAATGACAAGCGCGCCTTCGCTTTCCGTCGCGATGTGGTGCGACTTCAACTCCTCGATCATCGGCGCTATCAGCGGCTCGACACTGGCTTCGCCTTTCCAAAGATCGAAATGAACGTCAAGACTTCCCCATTCGCGCTCAAGCCCGACGCGCGAGACAGCAAAGAACTGCTCCCAGAGCGCGCGATATCCCGGACGTCCGGCTTGGAGATCGGCAGTCGCCTTACGCGCTTCGTCGAGACGGACGGGATCGGCTTTGCACGCGGCCGACGCAGCCGGATAAATTTCTTCGAGATCGTCCATCGTCACCGGCGACTGTGCCGGATACGGGCCTTTGAAACCGGCGTCGAAGTAGATGGGCGCGATGCTGCGGTGTTCGATCTCTGAGATGAGCTGCCCCATTTGCAAGCCCCAGTCGCCCAGATGCACATCGCTAAAAACGCGCCATCCGTTCGCGCGGAACAGGCGCTGCAAAGAGTCGCCGATGACGGAGGACCGCAAGTGCCCGACATGCATCGGCTTGGCGACATTTGCGCCGCCGAAATCGATGACGACAGATTTGCCTTGGCCGCTGTCCGGCGCTGCGAGCCGCGCATCGGCCGCCATCGTGGCCGCGTCAGCTGCGAGCACGCTGTCGGTGACATCCAGGTTGATAAAGCCGGGGCCGGCGATCTCGACCTTCGCGAAGACCGGATTGGCTTTCAGCCGTGCAGCGATTTTTTCCGCGATCGCGCGCGGATTCGCTTTCGCGGCCTTGGCGGCAGGTAGCGCGCCGTTGCACTGGAATTGGGCCAGGTCAGGCCGGTCGGAAACGTGAACCGAACCCAACTCCGGCGAAAGCCCCTCCGCCGCGAACGCGGCGCCCGCGATCGCCGACAGCCTGGCACTTAACGGAGTCATTGCCCGAAGATTCCGACCGTTCGGTTGTAGTCGAGTTGCGCCTTGGTAAGCTGAAGACCGACCAGTGTTTGATAGTCATACGGCTTCTTGTCGCCATCGGTGACCAGCTTGATGGAGTCGACATCTTCTTCCGCGGTCGCGGTCGTCGCTCCGGCTTCGAAGGCAATCGTGACCGACCGTGTATCCTTCGTCATAACGCGTGTGGCCTGTGTTACCGCCACCCAGTAGGGCACCGTGTATTGTACCGCCGGACCGGGTGCGGCACGTGTTCCCTGGAAAGTGATGGCCAGTTGGGAATCGGACGTCTTGCCCTGCTTGTCGAAGATGCATTTGCCCTTCACATCGGAGATCTGCACCGTAAAGAGGACGTTCGCCGGATCGGGCGCCATGCCCGGCTTGAATTGCGTCGCGATCGCGGCGTCGAGGACGCTGGCGATACCGGGGCAATAGTCCACCTTTTTATCGCTCGCGCAGGACGAAAGAATGGCGGCGAAGGCGACCGCGGCCAGCGCGCGAAACATGGAATGGTTCATGGGGTGCTATCTATGCCTGTCGTGTTTGCCGGTGCTTGACTTTTCGCCTGCCCGCGCCCTTTTTCCAAAGGGCGCCCAGCGGCGCG
>DATCFN010000358.1:0-3288 GCA_036509475.1 Rhizomicrobium sp.
CGCCGCAACGGCCGGTGCGATAAGCGTGGCGGGCGGGCAGATCATCACCTCGCAAGCCGCTTTGCCGGCAACCACGGCGCGCGCCACGGCTTCGATCACGACAAGCGAAGCGCCCGTCCCGTTCATCTTCCAGTTTCCGGCAATCAGCTGGCGCATCTTTTCCTCAACGCAGAATCTCGATCAACAACACCCATGCGTTGATAACGGTTGCGACCAGCGACACGATCACGCCCGGCACGAGCCAGTAAAGCGCACCGCTTACCCCCTGAAGCATCAGAATGCCACAGAGGATGAAGGGCCAACTCGAGAACAGCACAAGCGCGATCCGCGGTCCGCCACTGGCCGGTCCGATCTCGCCATTGCCAGCGCGGATGGCGCGAATGTGTATCCGTGTGGGTATCAGCCACATCACCAGACCGGTCAGCGCAAACTCGCTTCCCAGAACCCAGTCTGGCTGATGCGGCACCAGTGCGAAGGTGGCCGCCACCAGAAGCCCGGCAGGCAACACCAATGTCTCCGCCGCACGGCCCGGCAGGCCGGGGTCGGAGAGGATGCGCGCGACGTTGATCGAAATACCGACGATAACGAGCCCTGTCAGGGCCGCGGCCGCGCCCACCTGCGCCACGAAGAAATCGACCCAATCTCCCATGCGCCGTTCGCCTTGCCCCAGCCCTGCCCCATCCTTATCATCCGCGACCTTTCATCGTCACGCCAAGGTTTCCCATGCTTCAGCAAATGCGTAAGTATTCAAAGTCGTGGATTTCCTCGATTTTTCTGGGACTGCTTGGCCTCAGCTTTGGCGTGTGGGGCATCGCGGACATCTTCAAGGGCACGACCGACACCAACGTCGCCACCATCGGCAGCACGACGATTTCCTCGGATGAGTTCCAGCGCGAATATACCAACGCGCTCAAGAACCAGACCGGCCCCGACGGCAAGCCCATCACCTCGGAAGAAGCCCGCAAAGCCGGGATGCCGGCCGCGCTTCTGCAGTCGCTGATCAATCGCGCGGCGCTCGACAACGCCGCCGGCCGGCTCGGCCTGAGCGCCAGCGATGCGCAGGCCGCGGCGGAAATTCGCGCCGCGCGCGGTTTCGCCGGACCACTTGGCGGTTTCGACCACGACACCTTCATGCGCGCGATCATTTCGCGCGGCTACACCGAGCAGCAGTTTATCAATCTTGTACGCGGCGACATCGTGCGCGAAGAGCTTGTTGCTGCCGGTGGCGCGGGCTTCGCGCTGCCCGCCTCCTACGCGCAGGCGCTGTTCTCCTTCCTCAACGAAGTGCGCGCGGCCGATTACGTGATTATTCCGGCATCCGCGGTTGGTGAGATCCCGCCACCCAGCGACGCGGTGCTGCAAAGCTTTGTGAAAGACAACGCCTCGCAGTTCAGCACGCCGGAATACCGAGAAGTGGACTTCGCCCAAATCACCCCGGAAGATTTGGCCGGCCAGATTCAGGTCACCGACACGCAGCTCAAGCAGCAATACGAACTGCGCCTCGACGATCCGCGCTTCGGCTACAACGTGCCGGAAAAGCGCGACGTGGAGCAGATTGTGTTCCCGAACGAGGCCGCGGCCACGGCCGCGAAAGCCAAGATCGACGGCGGCACAAGTTTCGCCGATGTCGCCAAAGCAAACGGCGGCGCGCCGGTCAGCCTCGGCAGCGTGGCGAAGGACGATCTGGGAACGCGCGGAGCCGCCACGTTCGCGCTGGCGGATAACGGCGTGACCGCGCCGCAGAAAAATCTCACCGGCTGGGTTCTGCTGCACGTCACCAAGATCACGCCGGGGATTCACAAAACCCTGGACGACGTGAAGGAAGACATCCGCAAGGACGTCGCCACGCAACTCGCCGCCTCCAAAATCTCCGACATGTCCAATGCCTATGTCGACGCCAGCAGCAGCGGCCTCACCGTCGCGGAAGCGGGCAAGAAAGTCGGCATGCATACCGGACACATCGCCGCCGTCGATGCCAACGGCCTTGCGCCGGACGGCAGCAAGACACCCGCCGCCGACAATCCCGATTTCCTGAAGCAGATTTTCGCCGCGGAAGTGGGCGATGACGGCGATCCGTTCTCCACAAGAAGCGGCGCGCTCTATGTGCTCAAAGTGAATGGCCAGGTTCCGCCCAAGCTGAAGTCGCTCGACGTGGTGCGCGTGCAAGCTACCGCGGCATGGACCGCGCAGCAGCGCGCCAAACTCCTGGCGGCGAAAGCCGATGCACTGGCCGCTGCCGCCACCAAGGACAAGAACCTCTCGGCTGCGATCGCTGTCGCCGGAACGCCGGCGGTAAACAGCGGCTTGCTGCATCGCCCGCTCGGCCCCGATCAATCGGAAAACCCGGCACTCCCCGCCACCTTCGTCGCCAAACTGTTTCTCACGCCGCCGGGCGAAGCCGTCGCCGGACCTTCGGCAACGGGCAACAGCTATATCGTGGCGCGCATAAGCGGCGTCGGCCATCCGGCAATTTCGACGGACTCGCTCCAGTTCATGCAGGGCGCCTCGCAGTTGAATCACCAGGCCGCGCAGGATTTCGAACCGGCCATGGCGAATGCGGCGCGCAACAAGCAGGGCGTGACCATCAATCAGGCCAACGCCGACCGCGTAACGGGCGAAGGCACGTGAGCGGACGATGGCCATTGAACCAGATTTCGCGACCTTCGCGCGCGTTTACGATGCCGGGCGTCCGCAGGCGCTGCACGCGCGGCTGATCGCCGATCTGGAAACGCCGGTCTCCGCGTTTCTGAAATTGGGCGAAGGCCGCGACAACGCGTTTCTGCTGGAGAGCGTGCAAGGCGGCGAAACGCGCGGTCGCTATTCCATCATCGGTTTCAAGCCCGACCTGATCTGGCGCTGCCGCAATGGCAAAGCGGAAATCAATCGCAGCGCCCGCGCCAATGCCGATGCGTTCGTGCCCGCCGATCATGCCGACAAGCCGCTGGAGTCACTGCGCAAGCTGATGCTGGCGACGCAGATGGAATTGCCGCGCTCGTTGCCGCCCATGGCCGTCGGACTGTTCGGCTATCTCGGCTACGACATGGTGCGGCTCATCGAACGGCTGGGAGAAGCCCCAACCGATACGCTCGGTCTGCCCGACGCGATCCTGCTGCGCCCCACCGTGACCGCGATTTTCGACAATATCCGCGACGAGATCATTCTGGTGTCGCCAGTATGGCCGGAAGCCGGTATCGACGCCCGCGCCGCCTATGCGCGCGGATCGGAGCGATTGAACGACGCCATCAACGATCTGGAACGCCCCGCGCCCGCGGCGCCGACGCCGCCGGA
>DATCFN010000359.1:0-4256 GCA_036509475.1 Rhizomicrobium sp.
TTCCAGATTTCAAACGTCGCGTTCAAACCCAGAAACGCAACGCGATCGGTAATTCCGCAATGGGCGATGAAATCGTCCGGCAGGCGAACGCGGCCTTCGTCGTCGATCAAAAGGTTGCGCACCTGGCCGAACATGCCGAACGCGCGCGCCGCGTAATTCTTGTCGAGCAGCGGATTGGGCGAGTCCATCTGCGCGCTCAATTTCGACAACAGCGTTTCGCCGAAACCTGTGAGCGCCGGCTGGCGGCTCAACGCCTTGATGCAATAGAGGCCTTCGGTCCCCTGCCCCGCGAGCACCGAACGGAACGACGCGGGCACGCTGACGCGGCCCTTCGCATCGAGCTTGTTGGTGATCGTCGAGACGAACCAGTCCGCCACTGTCAGCAGGCCCCCTGATCCCCACGGCCGCCGGTTGTTCGGCGGGTGCCGCGCGCGCCAATGGAAGATTCCCCCACATGGCGCATGGGACTAGATGGGATAGCATGGGCCAGACAACCCGTAAAGCGAAAAATGTAGTCTTTAGAGGGGGTTGTCTAAATGTTGAATCGCTTTCCCTAGGCGTTGAATCGGGCGTGAACGAACTGGAAACAGGTAAACCATGGCTTCATCCGGGTTAAGGAAAGGTAAACGGAGAGGGACGGTCCGCGACCGAATAACAACTTTAAGTTGTATCTGGCCGTGCAACGATCCGCGTGTCGACCATCGCCAGCGCGAGCTTCACCCGGCTTTTGAAATCGCGGATGCGAGCCCGCAACGCCCGCGCCGCTTTCGTATGACGCCCATTTTTCAAAGCGTTCCGGTTGCCGCGCGGCGCTCCCATCCTTGGCTGCCATACATCGTCAGGCCCCAACATGTTGAGAGTTGAATTCACGTTTGCACCGTTTTGGCGGAGGGTCCCCCCTCCCATCTGCGCCTCGCGCTCGACGGTCACCTTCTGATGGAAGCTGTTGACGTTGCCCGCGCTGCGCAAACTGGCGACAGCGCGGCCGATCTTCGCGCCCGTCTTGGCCATATTCATCGCGGAATCGAGAAAATGGCGGCGCGTATCCGCATCGCCCGCACGCATGGCGGACGGCAGCGTCACGGCGCGCATGAGCAGATGACATTCCGCGATCAACCCGCTGAGCAGATGTTCGGTATCGCCATCGTCGCGGATGACATGCGCCTTGGGACGCGCAAAAGCGGGCACAACGTCGTCCAGCTCCGGCGCGGGATCGGAGTATGTCGACATGCGGCCGACAACACTGGCCTGCTGCGCCTGTTCTTCGCGCACCAGCGCGAGATCTTCGGCGTCCGCGATGCCGGATGGGTCCGCGGCGGCGCGTTCCGCGTCGTCCCGCGCAATGAGTGCGCGCTCTCGCGCCCGCCGCCATTCCAGGCGCGCGGCATCGTCCAGCCCGCCCGGAACATTCATCTCCCGAAGTTCAAATTCGTCTTTGTTTTCAAAATCTTGTGCCCAGTCACGGGCGGTATCCATGTCCATAAGCCTGTCCTCTTCACATAAGAGAACAAAATAGGAACATATCAGCCGGAAGTCAAGACATAACTCCGCTTTAATTCCTATAGCAGAATCAACTTCTTAGGCCACCATTCGCTGCATGATGCGCGAATTCTTGGCGTCGCTACTGACCCATCGCATGCAATGGCAGGTCGATGCGCCAGATCACGCCGGCCGGATCAAACTCCAACCGTGAATGTCCTTCGACTTCTGAACCGAAGCTCGCGGCCACAAGGCGCGAGCCGAAACCTTTGCGCGTTGGCGGTGCATAAGCAGGGCCGCCGCGTTCACGCCATTCCAGATAGAACCGCGGCGGCGATTGCGCATGGTCCACAGTCCAGGAAAGCTCCACTGTTCCGGTGTGGTTGGATAACGCGCCGTACTTTGTCGCATTGGTGCAAAGCTCATGCAGCGCCATGGCCAATGAGAACGACGAGCGCGCTCCGACCGAAACATCGGGTCCGTTAATGCCGATGCGCGGCACGGTTTCCTGATGACCGCCGACCGCGCGTTCGACAACGTCTCTTAACGCGGCGCTACGCCAGTTTTGCGCCGTCAGCAGATCGTGCGCGCCACCAAGTGCGATAAGGCGCTGGTTGATGGTATGAATGGTGTCCTTCGGCGATGCCGTGTTACGAAAAGATTGGTCCACGATCGCCTGCACCATCGTCAACGTGTTTTTGATGCGGTGCTCCAGTTCCCGAATGAGCAGAGCGCGCTGATCTTCGGCATAGGCCTGCGCCTGCGACGCGCGATTGTTTTGCGTGACGTCCTGCACGGTATGGATGATGCAGGCGATCTCGCCTTGTGCGTCGAGCACCGGTACATTGACAGGATCCCAATAGCGCACTTCGAATTCGTGGCTGCCGGATTTTTGAATGTCGTATTTCTGAACCGCCATTTTTTGGGGTTCTCGCGTGCGGAGAACTTCCATCAGCGATGTGCGCAGATTGCTGACTCCGTCCGCCGCGAGATCGTTGGGATTGTCGGGAAATGCTTCAAACAAGGGCAAACCAATCATCCCGTCCCGCTTACGCATCGTGGCAACGAGATAGGCCGCGTTGACGCCGATAATATTCAAGTCGCGATTCAGAAGCAGCGAAGGCAGCGGTATCGCGTCAAACACTGCTTCGTAACCGGTAGAAATGCCGGACAAACTTCCCCCCATGACGAACGCCTGATCCTTTATATGATACCGGACGCAAATAAACATTCACGCACCGCCTGCTCGCACTCCGGCGGCCCATGATAGCAGTGGTTGCGGAGCGAGCGATGGCGGAACAAAAAGAGAGATGAACGGAGCCTCGATAAACATCGCTTGACTCAATTCCATATTTCAGGAATCAATGAAATATGGACACGCAAGATGCCGTCAGACGGCTTTCCGCGCTCGCGCAGGATGCGCGCCTCGAAGTGTTTCGCCTGCTGGTGAAAGCCGGGCCCGACGGGATGGCGGCGGGCGACACCGCGCGCAAGCTGAAGACCGCCGCCAACACCATGTCGGCGCAACTTCTCATTCTGTCGAACGCCGGATTGATCCGCGCGCGGCGCGACGGACGTTCCATCATCTATTGCGTCGATTTCGATGCGATGAGCGGGCTGCTCGTCTTCCTCACCGAGGATTGCTGTGGCGGCGCCACCGAAGTCTGCGCCCCGCTTGCCGCCGTCGCCAAACGCTGCTGCTAAAGGAGATAAATATGAAACGCCTGCATGTGCATATCGCGGTGGACGATCTGGAAAAGTCCATCGGCTTTTATTCGGCACTGTTTGCAAGCCAGCCTTCGGTACGCAAGGACGATTACGCGAAGTGGATGCTGGACGATCCCCGCGTGAACCTTGCGATCTCGCAGCGTGACCGCACCATTGGCGTCGATCATCTCGGCATCCAGACCGACACCGATTTCGAATTGCGCGAGTTGGCGCAGCGCTTGAAGGCGGCCGGCGAGACAACGCGCGACCAGGAGGCGACGACCTGCTGCTACGCACAATCCAACAAGGCCTGGGTGGACGATCCGTCCGGCGTGAAGTGGGAAACCTTCTTCACGTTCGGCGAGGCGACGCGCTATGGCGAAGATTTGGCAGTTGACCCCGAAGTGAAAGCCGAATCGTGCTGCGGGCCGCAAGCCGCCTGCTGCGCGTGAGATGACGATGCGAACCGATCGGCCCGACCGTCTCGACGCCATCGGCAAAGATACCAGCGAGAAGGCCAGCACATGACGATCACCATCTATCACAATCCCAACTGCGGCACCTCGCGCAACACGCTGGCGCTGATCCGCAACAGCGGCGAAGAGCCGGTCGTCATCGAATATCTGAAGACGCCGCTGGCGAAGCCCGCATTGCGCGCGCTGCTGGTGACGCTCGGAATCAGTGCGCGCGATCTGTTGCGGGAGAAGGAAAAGATTTGCGCCGAACTGGGCCTGTCCAGCTCCGCCGTCAGCGACGATGCGTTGCTCGACGCGATGGCGGAAAATCCCATCCTGATGAACCGGCCGGTGGTCGTCACACCCCTGGGCGCAAAGCTGTGCCGCCCGTCCGAACTTGTGCTGGATATACTTCCCAGCCCGCAACGCGGCGCGTTCGCGAAAGAAGACGGCGAGCGCGTGGTGGACGAACAGGGAAAGCGCGTTTCGCCGACATGACGCCCGCGCTCTCACGCCGCCTCGCCGCCGAAGCTGTTGGCACGGCGTTCCTGCTGATGGCCGTTGTCGGTTCGGGCATCATGGCGGAGCGGCTGGCGCAGGGGAACGATGCGCTCG
>DATCFN010000360.1:0-2397 GCA_036509475.1 Rhizomicrobium sp.
AGAAACACAAGCAGCAATCCCGGCGCGCCCGATGCGATGAAGGCCGAACGCCAGCCATAATGCTCCAGCATCCAACCGCCGCCGAAGAAGCCGAATAGCAATCCGATATTCAGTCCTGCCGAATAGAACGCTAGCGCACCGGCGCGCTTTTCCGGCGGATAAAGATCGGCAATCATCGAGTTGATGGACGGCCCAGTGCCCGCTTCGCCGATGCCGGTGCCGAAGCGGGTGAGCAGCAATTGCCAGAACTGCGTGGTATAACCGGAGATCACCGTCATGATGCTGAACGTCGCCAGCGATGCGGCGATAATATTGCGCCGGCTCATACGGTCGGCCAATGTCGCGAGCGGAACGCCCAGCGTCGCGTAGATCACCGCGAAGACCGTGCCGGAGAGCAGCCCCGCCTGAAAATCGTTTAGCGTGAATTCTTTCTGGATATAGGGAAGAAGAATCCCAAGGATCTGGCGGTCGAGATAATTGACGACGTAGATCAGCGTCAGCACGACAAGAACGTAAGTACGGTTGTTGCCGCCGCCCGCGTGCGCCGCACCGATCAGAACGGCGCCATCGGGCTGCACGGCTTCTCCCGCCTCGGCGGCGGGGGTGTCAATTGTCACGCTGTCAGCCTCTTCGGGCGTTTCCTCTGGCGCGAGCGTAACAGGATGCAACCGCCTGTCACCCCGCCCGGGCGTTATTTCTTGAGGCCGAAACGATCACCTTTGCGGCCGCGCACCGCCAGATCGACGGAGAGAAGACGCCGCGCGCCTTCCGCCCGCCAATCGTCCTTCAAGAGGTTCATCATCGCGAAGTAATCACCAAACGAGTCTTCCACTGCGCGGCTGAAGCCCTGCGCGTCCTGCGCCTTGTTCATCTGCAATTTGGCGTAGCGCAGAATGCCCGGTTCGTTCTCGGCGACACGGCGCGCATAGGCGATGGTTTCGCGCTCCAGATCGGCGGGCGCGAGCACGCGATTGACGAAGCCGTATTGCGCCGCTTCCGCCGCGGTGATGAAGCGGCTCTCAAAGCACAACTCTTTCGCGCGGCGGATGCCGATGTCCCACGGGATCGACATGTATTCGACGAAGCCCGCCAGGAATTGCGCATCGTCCGCCGCGAACACGACATCGCAGCACGCGGCCAGCATCCAACCCGCATAGATGCAGTAGCCTTCGACCATCGCGACCGTCGGCTTCTCGAAATTGCGCCACTTCACCAGCAGGTCGAGATTGTAGCGACGAAACTGTTCGTAAGTTTCGATACCGGGCTTGGCGCCCAGCGCCGCGCGATAGGCGATGGCATCCGGCGTGCCGAGATCATGGCCGGTGGAGAAATTCCCGCCGCTGCCGCGTATCATCAGCACACGGACGGATTTGTCGGCGCGCGCCGCATCGAACGCGACATCGATCTCGTCCAGCATCCGGTAACCTTGCGCATTCTTATACGCCGGGACGTTCAGTGTGATCGTCGCGAGCGGACCGTCGACGGTGTAGAGAATTTCTTTGAGTTCCATTCAAAACTCCATTGTCATCCCCGGCCGAGCGCAGCGAGGGGAAGGGGACCCAGGTATTTGCGTCCTGCTCGACGTTAAAGGAAAAAGCGCAGCATCATTCTGATAAACCATCACGCCGGACCGCCTGGGTCCCCTTCCCTCGCGCGAAGACGCGCTCGCCGGGGATGACAAGCTAGCTGAACTTCCCACTCTTTGCCCGCCGGGCTCAACTCCGAAAGGGTTTTTCCCCCGTCGCAAACCTTGGAGGTGGCATACGCCCGGCTTGCGCGCGCTCGCCTCGCCAATCTTTCAACTCTGCTGACGACCAAATCCTGTTGTTGCGATCAGCCAGACCTTCTTTCCAAGAAAACACGGCAGCGTCCGTCAATTCGCCGCTTTTATACCGCTGCAGATAGTTGCCCTGGCCTTTGGACATCTCCGGTATTTCTGAAACCGGAAAGATGAGCATTTTTCGATTCTTTCCAATCACCGCAACAGTGTCGCCCTCGACAAAACGGCACACCGTCGCTTCCGCGCCCGACTTTACATTCATCACGCGCTTGCCCGATTTGGTCTGCGCGAGACAATCGTCTTCGTTCACGATGAAGCCGTGGCCCGTGGTGGAAGCGAGTAATAGTTTGCGCGCATCCTTGTGCGGGAACATCGCGACGAGATCGGACTCCGGCGGCAGGTCGATGAAGGTTCGGATCGCCTCGCCATTGCCGCGCCCGCCCGGCAGCTTTGAGCAATCGAGCGTGAAGAAGCGCCCGTCGGTGGCGAAGATCATCAGTCTGTCGGTCGTCTCGGCGTGAACCCAGAAGCGTTCGCGGTCGCCTTCGCGATATTTTACGGCGTCGCTCGGCTCCTGATGGCCCTTCAGAGAACGCAGCCAGCCCTTTTGCGAACAG
>DATCFN010000361.1:0-8730 GCA_036509475.1 Rhizomicrobium sp.
TGGAGTCCGGCAGCGGCTCCGTCTCGAACACATCGAGCGTCGCACCCGACAGGTGGCCGGAGTTGATCGCGGCGATGAGATCGCTTTCCACCAGATGCCCGCCGCGCGCGACATTGATGACGAAGGCGTCCTTGGGCAGCCTCGCGAAGGTATCTTTGTTGAGGATATGCCGCGTGTCCGGCGTCAGCGGCAGCAGGCAGATCAGAATATCGCTCCGCGCCATGAACGGTTTCAGCTGATCCATGCCCGCGAAATTTTCCACGCCCGCGACGGCCTTCTTCGTGCGGCTCCAGCCCGCCATCTTGAAATCATGTTCGCGCAAACGCTCGGCCGCCATGGTTCCGATTTCGCCAAGGCCGAGGATGCCGATGCGCGTGTCTTCGGTGCGGCGCGGCGGAACGCTTTGCCGCCACTTCGCCTCGCGCTGATAGGAATCGAACAGGCGCTGCTGGCGATGATGGATCAGCGTATGCATCACGCAATACTGCGCCATCTCGCGCGATAGCTGATGATCGACGAACCGCACCAGCGGAACGGCACGCGGATATTCCTTGTCGATCAGAAAGCCATCGACGCCCGCGCCGAGCGAGAACACGACTTTCAGATTGGGAAAGGTTTTCAGCAGGCCCGGTTCGGGCCGGAAACCCAGGGCGTAATCCACGCTCGCCGGATCGTACTCATCCTTGCCGTGGACTTTCACGATGAGATCGGGCGCGGCTTCGGCGAGCGGCGTCGTCCAAAGTGCGGCCCAGGTGACGGGAACGACGAGAAGCAGGGTCGAGCGTGCGGTCATTTGCGCACGCTCGCTGCTTTCATCGAACCGTTCAAGCCGCCGTTACGATTTCTTCGGCGGTGTCGCCGGTGCGGGACTTGCCGTGCCGCCTTGCGGTGTTGCGGCCGGTCCCACCTTTGCGGGCGTTGTCGAACTGCCCGGCGGCGGGGCTGCCGGCGGGCCACCAGGTGCGGCCGGTGCGGCGCCGCCTGATGCGGGCGGTGTCGCGGGCGCGGCGGCTTTGGGGTTCGGCGGCGGAATCGCAACGGGCGAATCCGAATCGGTGCGCAGATAGGCGATGATGTTGATGCGGTCCTGCGCGTTCGGCAGGCCGGCGAAGCTCATCTTCGTGCCTTCGATATAGGCCTGCGGCGATTTCAGGAATTTGAACACTTCATCGAAGGTCCAGCTTCCGCCCTTCGCCTTCATCGCGCTCGAATAATCGAAGCCCGGATGCGACGCGCGCGGACGCGCGATGACGCCCCACAGGTTGGGGCCGATCTTGTTCGGGCCGCCCTTGGAAAGATCGTGGCATTGTTCGCAGCGATGCGAGATGTCGTGGCCCTTGGCGACATCGGCGGCGGGAAGAACGGTGCCCCAGTCGGGAATCGCTTCTTCAACCGGTGCCGCGGAGGCGGTGGTGGTTTCTTCGACGACGCCCGGAACGATGTAGCCCGGTTTCGCCGGAGCTTCCTGATCGAAGATCGAACCGGCGGCGATGCGCACGACCAATACGAAAAGGACCGTGCCCAGGACGCCGCCTGCGATCTTGTTCCACTCGTGGGAATCCATAAGGTCACGCTCCGCTCTTGGCCGGCTCTGGCCGCGTCGATTGTTGAGGGATGTAAAAGCACGGGCAGACGCCCGCGTGAATACCCCCCAAAGTCGCGGCGACATTGGCGTGGGCCGTTGGGGGCGTCATTGCGGCGAAGCGTCGCATAAGTGGCGGGAGGAAAAAGGGAAACGGGATGAATCCCATCGTGCTCATACCCGCGCGGATGGCCTCCACGCGCCTGCCCGGCAAGCCGCTGGCCGACATTGCGGGCGAGGCGATGATTGTGCGCGTCTGGCGTCAGGCCGTCGCCGCCCATGTGGGTCCGGTCGTGGTCGCCGCCGCCGAGCGCGAAATTTGCGCCGCCATCGAATCGGCGGGCGGCAAGGCGGTGATGACCGCCGCCGACCTGCCATCCGGTTCGGACCGTATCTTCGCCGCGTTGCAAAGCGTGGATCCCACAGCGAAGCACGATGTGGTGGTGAACCTGCAAGGCGATCTTCCGGCGCTCGATCCCGGCTATGTGACGCTGGTCGCCCAGACGCTTGAGAAATCCGGCACCGACATCGCGACGCTCGCCGCCGAGATCGACGATCCCGCCGATTGTGAGAACCCAAGTGTCGTCAAGCCGGTCGTGGCGTGGAGCGAGGCCGGCCATTTCGGCCGCGCACTTTACTTCACCCGCGCCCGCGCGCCGTCGGGCGAAGGCGCGCTGTTTCATCATGTCGGCATCTACGCTTATACGCGCGATGCTCTGGCGCGGTTTGTCGCGCTGCCGCCGTCGCCGCTGGAAAAGCGCGAGAAGCTCGAACAGTTGCGCGCGCTGGAAGCGGGCATGAGCATCGCGGTTGCGTGCGTCGACAATGTTCCGCTTAGTGTCGATACACCCGAAGACCTCGCAAAGGCGCGCAAACTTCTCGGCGCGAATTAGTTGAAAGAAGTCATGTCATGACCAGGCTGATCGCCAAAGCCAAACGCGTCGCCTTCCAGGGCGAACTTGGCGCGTTCGGCAATCAGGCGGCGCGCGAGGCGTTGCCGCATTGCGAGCCGGTACCCAAGCCGTCTTTCGAGGACGCGGTGGATGCGGTGCGCAGCGGCGAAACCGAACTGGCCATCATCCCCATCGAGAATTCGATTCATGGCCGCATCGCGGACATTCATCATCTGCTGCCCGATGTGGGACTGTTTATTGTCGGCGAACACTTCCTGCCGATCCATCTGCAACTCCTCGGCCTGAAGGGCGCGCCGCTCTCCGGCATCAGGACGGCGATCAGCCAGGCGCCCGCGCTCGGTCAATGCCGCAAGCTGGTGCGCGAACTGAACCTCAAGACGCAGGACTGGTACGACACCGCCGGTTCCGCGCTGCATGTGTCGCGCACCAAAGATCCCAGCATCGCCGCCATCGCGTCGAAACTGGCGGGCGAGATGTACGGCCTCGACGTGCTGCGCGCCGATGTCGAGGACGAGCATCACAACACCACGCGCTTCATCATCATGGCGCATGAGCCGGACGACGCGCCGTTCGAGGACAAGCCGTTTGTGACAACGATCGTCTTTCGCGTGCGCAACGTGCCCGCCGCGCTCTACAAGGCGATGGGCGGCTTTGCGACCAATGGCGTGAACATGACCAAGTTGGAAAGCTATCAGCTCGGCGGCACGTTCAATGCGACGCAATTCTATGCCGACATTGAAGGCCATCCCGACGACCGGCTTGTGCGCCTGGCGATGGAAGAACTGCGCTTTTTCACCAGCAAGCTGACAATCCTTGGCGTCTATCCGGCGCATTCGTTTCGCGAGACGCCGTAAATTCGTTTTTTCGCGGTGGTGGCGCGTGTCGGCGCGCGCGGGCGGTGCTATCAATAGCGTCTGTTTCCTGGGAGGGATCATCATGGCACTGAAAAAATTTGCACTCGCCGGACTGGCCGTTCTGCTGTCGTCACCCGCTTTCGCCGGCGATCTGAAAGGCGAGACGGTGAATGCTATCGAACACGCACAATACGCCGCGGACGCGACCAGCATCGACACCGCGCATATGCATCTGCATCATTCGCTCAACTGCATCGTCGGGCCGAAAGGCATGGGCTTCGATGCAAAGCAGTTGAACCCTTGCGCCAATGCCGGCAACGGCATCATTCCGGATTCGGCCGGCGCCAACAAAGCCGCGCTGGAAGCGGCCGCCGCCAAGGCGCGCGACGGGTTGGCGTCGAACGATCCGGCCGCCGTCAAAGCCGACGCCCTGTCCATTGTGACGACGCTCAAGGGGTTGAAATAGCGGCGGCCGCAAGCGGCCGCGCGGACTTATCTCAGAAAGGTCTTGCGGCCGTCATGCGGAAGTTCGCCGCCCGGCGGACGATCGTCCGATGTGAAGGCGTGGATGTTTCCGCGCGGCATGAAGGTGCTGGCGACCAGAATATGATCGACCCGGTCTTCCGCGCCGAGCGGCATGAACACCGTCTCATGGTAGGAGAAGGCCGACTGCGTCATGGCGGCGACCCAGCCGCGAACCGCGAACGGCTCCGCGTTCACGCGCACATGTTCGTAGGTCGCGCGCGTGGCCGCGCCGTAAAGCGGATCGCGCACCGCGATTTGCGACAGCCGCATGCCCTTGAAGTTCAAGCCGAAGGCCTGGACATAGGCGTCCTCGGCGATGCGGTATTCGTAATCCGCGCCGCCATTGATCACGCCGATGAGAACGATGTTGCGCAAGAACGGCGCCATCGCGCGGGGCGAGATTTCCGCCCGTTCCGGCAACAGCCGCGCGCCGCGCTGCTCTTTCCAATAACGCAGTGCGCCGCGAACGGGTGCGCTTTCCAGCGTTTCAGGAATGACAAGTTCGATGGTCGATTCGGACCGGTCGATCAGTGTGCGAATGTCGTCGGAGGCGGATGACATGTGCAAAGTCTGATCGCCAATCTTTAACAATCCTTGGCGCGATACAGGCGTTGCCGGGCCTATCTGTCCATGATTGAAACAAAGCCGCGTCTTTGGCCGCCGCCGGTCTATTTTCCGCGGCGCTTCCAGCGGTAATAGGCGCGCGGCTGCGACCAGCCCTCCCGCATTTCCTCCCGCTCGCGCACAAACCTTCCCGCTCGTACCACGCGATAGCGCGCTTATTGCCGATAGCGGTGCGCAGGAGGATTTCGTCGGGAAGGTGCTGGCGCGCGAAAGTCAGCAGCATCTTGCCGATGCCTTTGTGCTGATGATCCGGCGCGACGAACAATTGATCGAGCGTGGTGTCGGCTGTGCGAAAGGCCAGCATCGCAACGATCGTGCCGTCATCGTCAGCAACATAAAGCTCCCAGCCGTTCGCAATTTCCCTGGGAATGCGTGCGCGCAATTCGGCGTAGTTCGTATCCGAAGCAACCGCAAGTCCTGTCGAGACATGGCTATCCAGCCAGACGCGCGTGACGGCATCGAACTCGTCCTCACGCGCGGGGCGTATCGCGATCAATCCTTCGCCGCCCAGTTCTTGATGAGGTGATGGGCGATGGCGACGGATGGCGGCATGCGTTTGCCGTCGATCACTTCGCCATCGATCATCGCGCGGGCTTTGTCCTGGTCCAGCCAGAACGCTTCCGCGATTTCATTTTCATCGATGGTGATGTCGCGGCTTTGCGCTTGCGCATAGCAGCCGATCATCAGCGACGATGGGAACGGCCAGGGCTGCGTCGTGAAATAGGTGACGTTGCTCACGCGCACGCCCGCTTCTTCCATGATCTCGCGCGCCACGGCTTCCTCGATGGTTTCGCCCGGCTCGACGAAACCCGCCAGCGCCGAAAAGAAACCCGGCGGAAATTGCTTGCCGCGCCCGACCAGGCACGCATCGCCCAGCTTCGGATCGCTATGCGTTGCCAGCATGATGACGACCGGGTCCGTGCGCGGGAAATGCTCGGCGTTGCAATTGGGGCAGTTGCGCTTGTAACCGGCGTCGGCGCTCACCGTCGCGTGACCGCAGCGGGCGCAGAATCCGTGGCGCTCATGCCAGTCGATCATCGCCTTGGCCTGCCCCAGGATCGCGATGTCCTTGTCCGGCAGACCCGCGCTCATCGCCGTGGTGCGCAAATTGCGAAAACTTCCAAGACCGGCGAGCGGACCTTCATTGGCCGGATCGCGCGCCGCGCTGATGTCGAGCGCGAACAGCGCACGCTCGCCTTCAAGGCCCAGCAGCACGCAAGACGCATCGGGTGCCGCGAGTTTCTCGCACAGGCCCGGTTTCAGAAATCCGGTTTCCTGCGGACCTTTTTCCGGGCCGATCAGAAAAGGTTGCAGCTTCCACATCGGCAATATGAACGATGTCGGATCGCGCAGTTTCGCCGCGACCCATTCGGCATCGGTGCGTTTTTCGCTGGCGCGGTTGAGGGGGTTGCCGGTGAAAGGAATCATTTACGAAAAAACCTCCAATTACCCAGCGGAAAGGGCTGGAACCATTTCACGCTCAATTTACGACTTTCTGTCAACGTCCAAATCATGTTGCATGTGCTGGGGTGCATTACGCAGCAACACGACCTGCGTCTGGTCGTGCTCGCCGCGCTTCTCTGTCTCTTCGCCTGTACCACGGCGATGGCGATGATCGCGCGCGGCCGTGCGGCCACGGGCCGCCTGCGCACATTCTGGCTCGTGACGGGCGGGGTTGTCGCGGGTTGCGGCATATGGGGCCTGCATTTCGTCGCCATGCTTGGCTACAGTTCGGGCCTGCCGGTCGCCTATGACGTTTGGCAAACCGTGCTTTCGGTTCTGATCGCCGCGACTTTGTGCGCCCTGGGTTTTCGGCTGGCGCTCAGCCCTGCCGGGGCCGCGACCGGCGGCGCGGTGACGGGCGTCGCGATAAGCGCGATGCATTATGTCGGCATGGCGGCAGTTCGTATTCCGGCGGCACCCCATTGGGATGCGAACTATGTGCTGGCGTCTTTGATTATCGGCGTCGCGGCGACGTCTCTGGCTTTGCACATTGCGCTCCGGCGCAACGATATCCGCGGCTATGCGATGGGCGCAGGGCTCTTTCTTGTCGGCATCGTCGGCATGCATTTCACCGCGATGTCGGCTGTGACGTTTATCCCGGATCCGACCGTGCTTGTCGCAGGTGTCGTGATCGAACCAAATGTTCTTGCCATCGCGGTGGCGTCGAGCGTGGCGCTGATCATGGCGCTCGGCCTGATCGGCGCGGTTGTCGATTATCATCTGGCAGCGCGCGCCTCCGGTGAGGCGGAACGATTGCGTGCGCATGTTCATGTACTGGAAGAAACCCAGCGCGAGCTTGAAGCGACATCGGCCAATCTGAGTGTGGCGCTGGCAGCGGCGGCTGCGGCCAATCAAGCCAAATCGCGGTTTCTGGCTGCCATGAGCCACGAGCTGCGCACGCCGCTGAACGCCGTCATCGGCTTTTCCGAAGTGCTGGTCATGGAAACCTTTGGGCCGCTCGGCAACGCCCGTTATCGCGAATATTCCAACGATATTCGCAGCAGCGGCGCCCATCTGCTGGCGCTGATCAATGACATTCTCGACCTGTCGAAACTCGATGCCGGTGAGGCCGATCTGCAGGAAGAAGACGTCAGTGCCGCCGATCTGATCGATGCAACCCTTCGCATGATGCAGGGCCAGGCGGCCAAAGCGGAGGTCGATATCAGCCGCAAAGTCGAAGCGCGCTTTCCTGCGATCCGCGCCGACAAGCGCCGTATTCAACAGGTGCTGATCAATCTGGTGTCGAATGCGGTCAAATTCACACCCGCCGGCGGCAAGGTGCGCGTGAGCGCATTCCGCATCGGCGGCGTAGCCGCGATCTCGGTGGCGGATACGGGTATCGGAATCGCGGCGGCGGACATTCCAAAGGCGTTTGAGCGTTTCCATCAGGTCGACAGCGAGTTGTCGCGCAAATATGAAGGCACGGGTCTCGGTCTGCCGCTGGCCCATCAATTGATGAATCTGCATGACGGGCGGCTGGTTCTTGAAAGTGAGCCGGGTATCGGCACGACAGTGACGATTTATTTTCCACCCGAGCGCGTTGTGGAGGCCAAAGCGCACGACGGTAAAGCCGTCGCCTAGCCCGCGCGGGCGTGCTAACTCCACGCCACGATGATTTTTATTCTCCTGATCGTATTTGTGATCCTCACGCTGGTGGCCGTTGGCTTTGCGGTGTGGCCGCTCCTGCGCGATCGGGCGATGCGTGGGCGTTTCTTGCTCGCGGCCGCACTGGCGGCGCTGGTTCTTGGTCTGGGCGTCGGTGCCTATGTGATGCTGGGCACGCCGTCGCTGGCGCTCCGCTCGCTGACTGGTCCCTCTAACACCGACATTCGCGGGCTAGTCGCGACCCTGGCACAGCGCGTCGTGCGGCAGTCGCCGAACGATCCACGCGGCTGGACTCTCTTGGGCCGTGGTTATCTGACTTTGAACGATCCGGCCGATGCCGCCGCGGCGTTCAAACGCGCATTGTTCGTCGCGCAACCGGCGCAGCGCGCGCCGCTGCTGTCGGCCTATGGCGAAGCGCTTTCATCCGCATCGGGTGGCGTGACGCCGGAAGCGCAGGCCGCTTTTGAAGATGCGCTGAAGCTGGACCCACACGATGCCGCGTCGCTTTTTTATCTGGGACAAGCGGCAGCGCAGCGCGGCGATCGCAATCGCGCGCTGCAATATTGGACCACTCTGCAGGCCGATACGCCCGCCAGCGCGCCGCTTCATGCGATGCTGGTGGACCGCATTGCGGCGCTGACATCGCAATCGGGCGGCGGCGCGCCGGATATTTCGGCGATGGTCGAAGGTCTGGCTGCGCGCCTCAAGACAAATCCGAATGATGCGCAAGGCTGGCTGCGTCTGGTCCGCGCCTATTCGGTGCTGGGCGAGAAGGACAAAGCGCGCGCGGCACTGTCCGATGCCCGCACCGCATTGAAATCCGATTCCGCTTCGTTGAAAGCGCTCGATGAGGAAATGAGAACCGACGGCTTGTGAAAAACAAAAACGGCGGCCCATCGGACCGCCGTTTTCAAAATCGATGTTCGGCGGATTACGCTGGAACGCGGCCTTGCCATACCGGCCAGCAGGACGAGTGACCCTTCGCCTTGGCGGCGTCATAGAGCTTCATCTGCGCGTCTTCGGCGTTCTTGCCGTTCGCATTGGCCATGTAGTCGCTACCGCCCGCGCACCACACATAGAACTGGTGCGTGCCCGGGGCGAAGAAATCGCTCTGGTGGCTCGA
>DATCFN010000362.1:0-10025 GCA_036509475.1 Rhizomicrobium sp.
GCGCTGCAGGTGGACTGGTACACAGGCGACTGCGTCTTCGAAGCGCCGGGCGAACATAAGATCACCGATCTGGAATGGTGCGAGGCGCGCGTCTGGAAAGATGCCGCCGGGGACACGCTGGCCTCCGCGCGCATCGAAACGCCGCGCGGTCCCATCGAGAAGACCATGCGGTTTTGCGCGGGTGCGCCCCGGGTCGAATTCGACATCACATTCGATTGGCGCGATTGGGGGCGCGGCAGCTTGCGTCTCGGTCACATCACGCTGCTTCCCGCCGCCTTCGATTGGAACAGGCTTTCCTTAACGACGCACAATGGCGGTAAGGAATTTGAAACCTTCTGTCTTAACGGAACGACGGTCGATCACGGCGCGGCAGTTTCGTTTCTTGTCTCGTCGTCCTTCGGCATCGGCATGACGGAAGGCTGGGCCGAGCTGGGCGACGACAAAACCCGTATCCGTGTTGACGTCGACCGCGGAACGGCACCGCTTCTGGGGTTTCTCACCCATCGCCAGGTCGGCGGCAGCCTGTTCTGCCAGCTGCAACTGTCGGCGCTGGAACTGGACGAAACGCGCAAGCCGCAAGCTTACGAAGAAGGCCCGCGCCGCTTCCGATTTGGTATATCGCAGGCGCGATAAACACCCATCATTAACCTCGTTCTGCAACCATGCATGCCGTTCACAAGGGGCATCATCCATGGCGCAGCGCGCTGCCAAGATTTTTCTTCCGGTCTCCAACGACACGGCGAGCGACGAGACACCTTTTCGCGGCCTGCGTGATTTTACGCAGCCATGGCTGGATTTGAACGACAAGGCCGTACTCGTCACCGGCGGCACCGGCTCTTTCGGCAAGCACTTCGTGAAGACGGTGATCGATACCTACAAGCCGCGCCGCCTCGTCATCTTCAGCCGCGACGAGCTGAAGCAATACGAGATGCAGCAGCAGTTCCCGATGGATGAGCACAAATTCATGCGTTATTTCATCGGCGACGTCCGCGATCGCGACCGGCTTGAGATGGCGATGCGCGATATCGACTATGTGGTCCACGCCGCGGCGCTGAAGCAGGTCACGACCGCCGAATACAATCCCTTTGAATGTATCCGCACCAATGTCATGGGCGCGGAGAACGTCGTTTCCGCCGCACTGCGCCGCAATGTGCGCAAAGTGATCGCGCTGTCGACAGACAAGGCCGCCAATCCGGTCAATCTCTATGGCGCGTCCAAGCTCGCTTCCGATAAAATTTTCGTCGCCGCCAACAATCTGTCTGGCGCGGACGGAACGAAGTTCTCGGTCGTGCGCTATGGCAACGTTTTCGGCTCGCGCGGCAGCGTCGTACCGTTTTTCAAGAAGCTGATGGCGGACGGCGTGAAGGAATTGCCGATCACCGACGCGCGGATGACGCGCTTCTGGATCACGCTCACGCAAGGCGTGAATTTCGTTCTCTCCAGCATGGAAATGACACAGGGCGGTGAAATCTTCGTGCCGAAGATTCCCTCCACCACCATTCCGCAACTGGCCGAACTGATCTGCCCGAAGATGGGCCAGAAGGTCGTCGGCATCCGTCCCGGCGAGAAACTGCATGAGACGATGATCCCGGCCGACGATTCGCGCTGGACCGTCGAACTCGACGACCGCTTTGTCATTCTGGCCAGCTTCGCCGAAGCGGCGCGCGAGGCCTATTTGCGCCGCGGCGCCAAGGGCGTCCCCGAAGGCTTTGCCTATTCCAGCGACGCCAATCCCGAAGTGCTCGATGCGCGCGGATTGCAGGCGCTTCTGGCGCAGGCCTACGCGTGAGTTCGCCAGCCCTGCGCGCCGCGCCTGCGCTCGTCAACGCGTTCCTGCCCTATGGCCGCCAGCTCATCGAAGAAGACGACATCGCCGCCGTGACCGAAGCGTTGCGGGGCGATTATCTGACCACCGGCCCTTTCGTTGATCGCTTTGAATCCGCGCTGGCCAAAACGGTCGGCGCCAAGCACGCCGTTGTCTGCGCCAATGGCACGGCCGCGCTGCATATGGCGGCGCGCGTGCTGAAACTCGGCGCGGGCACCA
The DNA here is from genome assembly GCA_036509475.1 of Rhizomicrobium sp. GTDB lineage: Bacteria > Pseudomonadota > Alphaproteobacteria > Micropepsales > Micropepsaceae > Rhizomicrobium. The sequence continues at coordinate 2,045 of DATCFN010000362.1, forward strand.
AGGTCATCGTGCCGGCGATCACATTTCTCGCCACGGCCAGCGCCCCGCACATGAACGGCGCAGAAATCGTCTTTGCCGATGTCGATCCGGAAACGGGATTGATGCGGCCGGAAGATCTGGAAGCCGCCTTCGCGCGCGCCGGTCACGCCGACGCCGTGTTCAACGTCAACTTGAACGGCCAGTGCGGCGACAGCGAAGGCATCTTTGCGGTGGCGCGCGAGCACGGCGCGAAGATCGTGGACGATTCCTGCCACGCCATCGGCACAGGCTATGTGGCGAACGATGGCCAGGTCAGCCAGATCGGATCCAACCGCTTTTGCGACCTCAGCGTCTTTTCGTTTCATCCGGTCAAGACGATTGCGATGGGCGAGGGCGGCGCGGTCACGACGAACGATCCGCAAATCGCCAAAAGGTTGATGCTTGCGCGCAGCCATGGCATGACGCGTGACGCTGGCGAGTTCGTGAACCCAGACGACGCTTTCGACAGCGCCGGCGTGGCCAATCCCTGGTATTACGAACTTATCGAGCCGGAATTCAACTGGCGCGCCAATGATATTCAATGCGCGCTGGGCCTGTCACAGCTTGGCAAGTTGGGCCGCTTCGTTGCGCGCCGCCGTGCGCTCGCCGCCGCCTATGATGCCGCGTTAGCGCCGCTCGCCCCGCTGGTGCGGCCCACCGCGCGCACGCGCCCGTCACTGCCGGCCTGGCATCTTTATGCGGCGCGCGTCGATTTCGATCGTGCCGGCATTTCGCGCGGCGATGTCATGCGCAAGCTCTCGGCAATGGGGATTGGAAGCCAGGTCCACTACTTCCCGGTTCACCGCCAGCCTTACTATGCCAATCGCTATGGCGCGCTGTCGTTGCCGGGCGCGGATCGCTACTACGCGCGCGCGCTCAGCCTGCCGCTGTTCGCCTCGATGACGAATGCCGATGTCGAGCGCGTCGTGGCCGCGCTGGGCCATGTTCTCGGATTGTGAAACCCTGAAACGAGAAGCGGAGCCTTGCACCCCCCGATGCAAGACTCCGCTTCTTCTTTTTATGAACCTGGCAGACCCACCGGCGTAAACCCCGAAACACCTTGAGGCGTCGCCATCTTTTTTTCTCAAGCGTTCGAAACGGCGCCGGGAACGGGATCGACGATGCGAACCCGTTCCCGGCTTTCCGATTAGAACAGTTTGAGAGCGATGGACGGCGCCTGGTTGGCGATGGACAACGCCTGCACGCCGAGCTGCTGCTTTGTCTGCAGCGAGGTCAGCATGGCGCTTTCGGTGGCCATGTCGGCGTCGACCAGGTTGCCGATGCCCGTGGTGAGCGTGTCGGACAGGTTCTGGACGAACGTCGCCTGGATCGAGAGCTTCTTCGAGCCCGAACCCAGCTGGGCCAACGCGTTGTCGACGTTGTTGAGCGAGGTTTCGACCGTGCTGATCATGGTCGAGGCAGAGGCCTGGGTCGAGATGCCACCAGTTGCCGCAACGGTCACGATGGAACCGCCGAGGCTCATGTTCTGGCTGGCGACGGTGATCTTGTGCGCGCCGTCCGCGGACGCCAGCGCCGAGATGCCACCGGTGGCCGAGCCATCGATCATGTTGAAGCCGTTGAAGCTCGCGTTCTGAACGATCGAGGTGATCTGATCGCGCAGAGCCGTGAAGTCTTCATTCATCGACTGACGGCTTGCCGTGTCCAGCGAGGCGTCGGAAGCGGCAAGCGCTTTCGATTTCATCTGGATGAGCAGGTCGGAGATCGACTGGCCGGCAGACGTCGCCACGTCGACCGATGAGGTCGCGCGGTTAAGGCTGTCGGTAACCGAGGAGTAAGCGGCCACGTCGCCGCGCATGTTCTGGGCGATGGCGTACGTCGCGCCGTCGTCTTTCGCGGAAGCAACTTTCAAACCGCTATTGATTTCGTTTTGCGCGGTCATCAGTTGTGCGTTGGTCTGGTTCAGGTACTGCAGGGCGACCATGGCGCCCGTGTTGGTGTTGACGCTAAGCATTGGTGTTCTCCGTTCTGGCTCGTACTCTGAGCGTTATGCTCTCGGGGCGTTTTGTCCCGCAGATCACTTCGCAAGCGGTGTGCCGAAGCGGATTTACCGTTTACTAACTTTCACTTTCCAATCCTGCCCGGCATCATCGTCCGGGGCGTATCTGCCGGGTCATTAAAACAAGCGGCAGAATTTACCGGTTTGCGGAAATATTTGCCGGGTCAGGCGGCAATCTTTGCCGGGTCGACACCAGCGGGGTCAAAAAAAATGGAGCGGCGCGGGTTTTTCCCGGCCGCTCCGCCCCATGAATTCCCAATATTCGAAGTGTGTCTTAGCCGAACAGCTTGAGCACGATCGACGGCGACTGGTTCGCGATCGACAATGCCTGCACGCCGAGCTGCTGCTTTGTCTGCAACGAGGTCAGCTGCGCGCTTTCGGTGGCCATGTCGGCGTCGACCAAATTGCCGATGCCCGTGGTGAGCGTGTCGGACAGGTTCTGGACGAACGTCGTCTGGATGGACAGTTTCTTCGAGCCCGAACCCAGCTGGGCAAGGGCGCTGTCGACGTTGTTGAGCGAGGTTTCGACCGTGGAGATCATGGACGAAGCCAGCGCCTGGGTCGAAATCGAACCAGTCGCCGCAACAGTCACGATGCTGCCACCCAGGCTCAGGTTCTGGCCGCCGACGGTGATCTTGTGCGTGCCGTCCGAAGACGCCAGCGCCGAGATGCCGCCCGTGGCAGAACCGTCGATCAAATTGAAGCCGTTGAACGAGGCGTTATTGACGATGGAGGTGATCTGATCGCGATAGGACTGGAAGTCTTCGTTCATCGCCTGACGGCTCGCGGTATCCAGCGAAGCGTCGGAAGCGGCGAGGGCTTTGGACTTCATTTGGATCAACAGGTCCGAGATGGACTGGCCGGCCGAAACCGCAACGTCGACAGAAGACGTGGCGCGGTTGAGGCTGTCCGTGACGGCGGAATAACCCGCGACGTCGCCGCGCATGTTCTGCGCGATGGCGAACGTGGCGCCGTCATCCTTGGCGGACGCGACTTTCAAACCGCTGTTGATCTCGTTCTGCGCGGTCGTCAGTTGGGCGTTGGTCTGGTCGAGGTACTGAAGCGCGACCATGGCGCCGGTATTGGTGTTGACGCTAAGCATCGGGATTTCTCCATTCTGGCGTTCAGACGGGCGTTCTGCCCGCCCTTTGGGGCACGATGCCCCGCAGGTTCCTGCGCAATGCCTGTGCCAGAAAAGCCCTCCCGGTTAATGATGTAAGATATTGATATTGCTACATTAATTTATGGTTTAGGGCCGGCTGGCTGGGCAAAATTTACCGTGCGGCAGAAGACGACCGGGCAATCCAAACAAAAACGCCGGCCCATGAGACCGGCGTTTTTGCACTCCAGAGAACGGTCCTTCAGGCAGCGCCCTGCAGGCCCTGCATGATGTTGCGGTTGATCTCGATCAGAGGCTTCATCGGCGCGCCGTTGCGGGTTACCTGCTTGGAATATTTCGAAACCCACAGGGAAAGCGAGACGATCTGGGCGCGCACTTCGCGTGGCAGCTGGTTGCGGTCGTCGAGGCAGTCGCTGGCGAGCGTGCGCCAGAGCTTGCGATTCCAGTCGACGGCTTCGGCCAGCGGGCCGCCGCTTTTGCCGGCCTTTTCGGCGTCGATCAGGGCACCTGTCACCTGGCCAAACAGCCGGTATTCGGTGGCCCGGGGGTCTTCAGTAACCGCTTGCGTGTTTTGGTACGATTTGTGGCTCATAGCTCAACCGTTCTCCTTCGAAGTCATAAAGCTTTTTGCAGAGCATCAGCGCCTTGTAGTAGGCGCCGCCCATTACTTCCCGGCTGATCTCCACGCAGGAGGCCAGTACCGTGCGATTGCAGACAGCGCCCATGAACTCGGTCATGCGCAGCGCGAAATCGTTATAGTATTTCTCGTTATCTTCGGTTCCCAGATACATCATCATGATCGGGAAATAGATGCGCCGGGCCGGCGTCGTCGCGCTTTCCGGCTGCATAATGTCCTTTTCGCGCAGCACGCAGGCTTTGTTCTGGATGACGAGGCTGGTGCGCTTATCGCCATTGGCCAGAACCGCGCCGTTAAGCACAAATCTTTCACCGGGCTTGAGCGATAGTTTCAGCGGCATCGGCGAATTCCTTTTGAATTCCTTGGGAACCGGGCCAAGGCGCATTTCGCGTCCACCCATTCCTGTTCAGCACGCTAGCGCGCATTGGTTAAGAAAAGCCTTGCAACACAGGCTTTCCCGTTCATCCGGCTTTAAGCATGTTGGCTGTCTCATGGTGTCCTCGGACGAAGGGACATTTCATGGCGCAGGCTGCGGTCGCACTCGGTTTGGATTCATTGGCGGGCGTCGGCGCGCACAGCCAGGCGCTGGCTCGCCTCGAAGCGCTTGAAGAGCAGATGGACAGCGCGCGCCAGCGCCGCAAATCGAACGGTATGGTTCGGCGGGCGGTCAAGGTCTGGCGCCGGGGCGACATCACGCGCGCGGCGCAACTGGCGCTCGGTGCGACGGAAGCCGACGAAACCAACGCGCAAGCCTTTCACGTTCTGGCTTTGGCGCTGGAGAAGATGGGCCACATGCATAAGGCGCTCGTCACATTCGAGCGCGCCTTTGAACTGGACCCCAACGATTCGGATTTGCTGCTCAATCTGGGTTTGACAGCCTGGAATTTGAAGATGACCGAAGGCGCGGCGCGGATGTTTCGCCTGTTCATCGCCGCGCGTCCGGATTCCGCGCTCGGCTTCAACAATCTGGGCATGGTCCAATGCGAACAGGGCGATACGACCACCGCCATCGAGACGTTGCGCTCGGCGATCTACATGATGCCGAAGGAAGCGATTTTGTGGAATTCGCTGGCGACCGTTCTGGTCGAAAGCGGGCGCGCCGAAGAGAGCGTGCAGTTTTATAAAGAAGCGATCCAACTCGATCCGCCGTTTGCGCGGCCCTATCACAATATCGGCTATGCCTATTCGCATTTGGGGCGGCTGGAAGAAGCGCTGGCCGCTTATGACAACGCGCTCGAACGCGCCGTCGATCCGACCGAGCGCGTGGAAGGCTTTCATTCGCGCAGCATCTGTCTCATCGGCATGGGCAATCTCGAAGAGGGTTGGCGCGAATATGAAGTCCGCAACAATCCGCGCTTCCGCGCCTATGTGCATCACATGCTCAAGGCGCCGGCGTGGCAGGGCGAGCCTCTCGACGGCAAACGCCTGCTGGTCATCGGCGAGCAGGGGCTGGGCGACGAATTCATGTTCGCCAACGTGCTACCCGATTTGCAGAAAGCAGTTGGACCGGCAGGCAAGCTGCAGATCGCCGTCGATCCGCGGCTGGTGCCGCTCTTTCAACGCTCGTTCCCCGATGCGCAGGTCGGAAAATACGAAGACCGCAAACTGGTCGATCCCGACGGCACAAAAGAATTGCGCTTTATTCCCTGGGCCACGGCCGAAGGCGAGCCGGACTATTATGTGCTGATGGGCTCGGCGCTACAGCATCTCCGCACGAAGCTGGACGATTTCCGCCACGAGTCGTTTCTCAGCGCCGATCCCGTGCGCGTCGCGGATTATCGCGCGCAACTCGAAGCGATCGGGCCGGGACCTTATGTTGGCATCTGCTGGCGTTCCATGATGATCGACGGCAAGCGCCGCAAATATTACAGCGCGCTCGACGATTGGGGCGCCGTGCTGAAAACGCCGGGCGTGACGTTCGTCAATGTGCAGTATGGCGATTGCCGCGAAGAACTGGCGCGCGCCGAAGAGCGTCACGGTGTAAAAATTCACGCCATCGACGGGCTCGATTTGAAGAACGATATCGACGGCGCGGCCGCTCTGTCCGCCGCATTGGATCTGGTGATTTCCGCGCCGACCGCGGCGGCAGCCGTCGCCGCCGGTGCCGGCACTGAAGTCTGGTTTCTCACTGCGGGGCGCACATGGCCGCAGCTCGGCACGGATGAATATCCGTGGTACCGCGCCACGCGCGTCTTCAATCCGAAAAAATTCGGCGACTGGCATTCGCTGATGCCGACGGTCTCCGAACAACTGCGAAAGTTGCCGTCGGCGCGCTGACACGGCCATTGCCGCGTAGTTGAAGGCGTGATCGGGCTGCACATTTTTGGTGCGCGGTGCGTTGTGGCCCTGTGACTGCGCGGCGCGGCTTGTGAGCGTCATGCGCTTCTGCGAATCTTCGTTTGGGCCGTCTGCGCGGACGCATGCGGCGTCGAACGGTGATTTGTGACAATGCAGATTTTTCTTTTGGCGCTCGCCATCATTGGCGGAGCGGCGGTTTTCGGCGCGGTCGGCGTGATCGTCGTCCGCAAGCTGATCCATCATCAGGTGGCCGAAGGCCATAACGACGTGCTGGTGCCGATGTTCCTGAATGCCGGCGTTCTGTACGCCGTGCTGCTCGGCTTTCTTGTCATCGCGGTTTGGGAAAATTACGGAGCGGCGAAAGAGAACGCGGCGATCGAGGCGACCAGCATGGTGCCGCTTTATCGTCTTGCGGACGGCATGTCGCCGCAGCACAGCGCCAACGTCAAACGCCAGGTGCGTGCCTATTTCGAATATGTCATCCACGACGAGTGGCCCAGTTTGGCGACAAGCAGCAAGGGTAGCTCGCTGGCGCGCAAGCAGACCGGCGACATGTTCCGCGATTTTGCGCATATCGATCCGGCGGTTCTGGCTGCGCATGGCCAGATCAACCAGACGTTTCTCAACACGCTTTCGGACGTCATCAGCTATCGCAACAAACGGCTGGTTCAGGCGGGTGAAGGCATGCCCTGGATCATGTGGGTGGGCGCGGTCGGTGGCGGGGTCATCATCATCACCATGAGCTTTTTTCTCTATATGGACCGGCGATGGCTGCACATCATGATGGCGACCATTATGGCCACGCTGATCGGGACGCTCATTTTCATCATGTTCCTGCTCAACCGGCCGTTTGCGGGGCCAATGGCGCTCGAGCCGTCGGCATTTGAATCCGCGCTTGCCGTTCTGGACGACGTGGACCGTGGAAATTAGGAGATAGTCCCATGCGCATCAGCACATTGGCCGCAAAGGCCGACGGTGAAACCGAACTCGGCGTTGTCTATGCAAGCGTCGAAGGCGTGAACGAGAATTCCTATGCGGAATGCCTGCACGAGTTGAAAGAAAAGGCCGCCGCGCTCGGCGCCACGGCGCTGATCGGCGTGCAGCTTGTGCAAAGCCAGTTCCAGTGGAATCAGCGCACTAGCCTTCTGGCGACCGCCGTTCACTAAACCGTCAAAAGCAAACCGGACGGTGCCGGCTTTTTGGGCCGCACCGTCCGTCTGCTTCCAAACCAAACCACGCGGTCGCCGGGGGATTGCCGCTGGCCCAGCCCTCAGGAAAGCAAGTCATTCTCAGTTGTGTCTCAAGTTTCAGACACGCATAAGTTGTACTCTTTGTTCCTTAAAGCCAGGTAAACGCCCTATTTTCCGCTCAGAAATGTGCGGACGTCCTGCGCCGACTGATCGGCCACCTCTTCCTGGGGGATATGTCCGGTCGCCGGGTAAACGACCAGTTGCGACCCCGGAATGTCGTGCTGGAATGCATGCGCGGCTTCCACCGGGATGAGGTGGTCCTGCGCGCCCCACAAGATCAGCGTCGGCGCCTTGATGTCGCCGATATGCGCTTTCACGTCGTTGGTGAAAGGCAGTTGGAAGCGTTCGCCGTTGGCGGCGCGCGAGCCGTCCATCCGCGCGAACTCCCAATATTGATCGATCATCTTGTCGGTGATGATGTTCTTGTGAACGATGGCGTCGTTTAGCCCTTCTTCCACCAGCGAACGCGGCGTGATGTAGAGCAGGATCTTGTTCAGCACCGGCATGCGCGCGATCTTGAAGACGAGCGGGACGTGATCGCCCATCTTGGAAGGCTCCCCGCCCGCATCGACGAGGATCAGCGCGCTGACGCGATCCGGATGCTCTTCCGCGAAACGCGCCGCGATGCCGCCGCCCATCGA
>DATCFN010000363.1:0-11488 GCA_036509475.1 Rhizomicrobium sp.
GTGTCGCAATCCATCACAAGGCCGATCGTGCCGGTCGGCGCGATCACCGTGGCTTGCGCGTTGCGGAAGCCGTGCTTGGTGCCCAGCGCCAGCGCATCGTCCCAGGCGCGCTTCGCCGCGAAGGCGAGATCGGACTGGACGACGGCGTTCAGGTCGAGCGCGACAGGCGCAATCGCCAGCTTCTCGTAATTTGCGGATTCGCCATGCGCGGCTCTACGGTGATTGCGCACCACGCGCAGCATGTGATCCTTGTTCTTCGCGTATTCCGCGAAGGCGCCCAGCTCGCCCGCCATCTCGGCGGACGTCGCGTAGGATACGCCCGTCATCACGGCGCTGATCGCACCGGCAATCGCGCGGCCTTCGCGGCTGTCATAGGGAATGCCCGCAGCCATCAACAGACCGCCGATATTGGCGAAGCCGAGGCCGAGCGTGCGGTAGTCGAAGGAGAGCTGCGCGATTTCCTTGGACGGGAATTGCGCCATCAACACCGAGATTTCCAGCACGACGGCCCACAGACGCACGGCATGTTCGAACGCCGGCACGTCGAAGTTCTGAATGTCGGAACCTTCATTGCCAACCGACAAGCGGCCCGAGTCCTTGCGGAACTGCATCAGGTTCAGCGAGGCGAGGTTACAGGCCGTGTCGTCCAGGAACATGTATTCCGAACACGGATTGGACGCGCGGATCGGTCCGCCGGCGGGGCAGGTGTGCCAGTCGTTGGCGGTGGTGTGGAACTGGATGCCCGGATCGGCGCAGGCCCAAGCGGCGTAGGAGACTTTCTCCCACAACTCGCGTGCTTTCACCGTCTTGATGACCTTGCCGTCGCGGCGGTTGGTGAGATTCCATTCGCCGTCCGACAGGACCGCGTTCAGGAATTCGTCCGTCACGCGCACCGAGTTATTCGAGTTCTGGCCCGACACGGACAGATAGGCGTCCGAATCCCAATCGGTGTCATAGGTCTTGAAGTCGATGTCCTTGTAGCCCTGTTTGGCGAAGGAGATGACGCGCTCGATATAGTTGTCGGGGATCATCGACTTGCGCGCGGCTTTGATCTCGCGGCGGAGCGCTGGGTTCTTCTTGGGATCGAAGCAATCGTCGTTCGCGCCTTCGCAATTCACGCAAGCCTTGAGGACGAGTTTCAGGTGCTTCTCGGCGAGCTTGGAGCCGGCGACCATCGCCGCGACCTTCTGCTCTTCGATGACCTTCCATTCGATGAACTGTTCGATATCGGGGTGATCGACATCGACGATGACCATCTTCGCCGCGCGGCGCGTGGTGCCGCCCGACTTGATCGCGCCCGCTGCGCGGTCGCCGATTTTGAGGAAGCTCATCAGGCCCGACGACTTACCGCCGCCAGACAGTTTCTCGTTCTCGCCGCGCAGGCCGGAGAAGTTCGTGCCGGTGCCGGAGCCGTATTTGAACAAGCGCGCTTCGCGGGTCCACAGATCCATGATCCCGCCTTCGTTGACGAGATCGTCCGAGACGCCCTGGATGAAGCAGGCATGCGGTTGCGGGTGCTCATAGGACGAAGCTGACTTCGTCAGTCGGCCGGAATTGAAGTCGACATAATAGTGACCCTGGCTCGGCCCATCGATGCCGTAAGCCCAATGCAGGCCCGTGTTGAACCATTGCGGCGAGTTGGGCGCGGCCTTCTGCGTGGCCAGCATGAAGCACATCTCGTCATAGAAAGCGCGGGCGTCGGTTTCGTCGTCGAAGTAGCCGCCCTTCCAACCCCAATAGGCCCATGTGCCGGCAAGGCGATCGAACACCTGCTTGGCCGAGCGTTCGCCGACGGTGTCCTTGCTGTCGGCTTCCTTGCGCCAGAGAAATTCCGGCACGCCTTTTTCGGACACGGGCTTCAGCGCGGTGGGGATGCCGGCTTTGCGGAAATACTTTTGCGCCAGCACGTCACACGCGACCTGGCTCCAGTCTTCGGGGACTTCGATGTCGAGTTGCTGAAAGACAATCGATCCGTCGGGGTTCTTGATCTCGCTGACGGCGCTGCGGAACGCGATGCCTTCGTAAGCGGAGCGGCCTTCGGTGGTGAACTGGCGACGAATACGCATGCTAAAAATCCCCGGCGATCTGGTTGTTGGCCCCTAAATCCCTCTCACCGGGCACTTTTCGGGGACAAAAATGCCATCGCCGGGGGCGCATTTAAGCGCTGAAAGGCCCCGGACGCTGGCTAGTGGTGCGTCCCAGATTTTGTGCCGCGGTGAGCGGCAGGCCGTAAATCTGGACCGTGTTTTCGGAGGGCGCAAGACGGAAAGTGGTAAACGGAACCTTAACCACTATATCTTGTGCTGTGCACAACTGCATTTTTGCGCGGTAAACGGAGTGTCAAGCGGTTAACCGGGGACTCGTGCAGAAATAAATTTCACCCTGATGACGGCGATCCCCAAAGCATCCACATCCCCCAGCGCATTTTCGGCATTCGGAACTTGTATGTGCCGCGACTCCAACACCGTGGCGCGGCCTCGCGCGCGCTTATATAGTTGCGCTTCGCGAATCCGGTGGTCTGTTATGCGCTATCTCCTGATGATCTTTGCCTGGTGGCGCAGCGCCACGCTCGGCACGATGATAACCACCTGGTGGTCTGGCGTGGCGGTGGGCACCGACAAGTTCGGCAACCGCTATTACCAGACCGCCAACCACAAGCGCCGCTGGGTCATCTACAATGGCACGGTCGAAGCCAGCCGCGTTCCGCCGGACTGGCATGGCTGGCTGCATCACACATTCAAGAACCCGCCGACCGTGACGCCGCTGACAACCCAGCCTTGGGAATTGGCGTATCAGCCGAACATGACGGGCACGGACGCTGCGCATCGCCCTGAAGGAAGTCTCGCACGCAGCGGCGAGCGTCCCGCCGCGACCGGCGACTACGAAGCGTGGACACCCAAATAAATGTCGAGCAACAACACCGTCGAAACGCTGATCGGCGCCATTGTCGTGGCCGTGGCCGCCGTCTTTCTGTTCTTTGCCTATACCAGCACCGGATCGGGCAGCGTGTCCGGCTATGAAGTGAAAGCCAGCTTCTCCAGCGCCGATGGCATCGCGCCCGGCACGGATGTGCGCCTGCACGGCATCAAGATCGGCACGGTGACGGCGCTCTCGCTCGATCCCAAGACATATTACGCCATCGTCCATATGAATATCGGCAACGACTATCGCGTGCCGGACGATTCGTCGGTGAAAATCACCCAGTCGGGCTTTCTCGGCAGTTCCTATCTTGCGATCCAGCCGGGCGGCAGCGTGAAAATGATCGCCGCCAATGGCGAGCTGACCAATACGCAAGGCGCGGTGGATGTGATGGGCCTGATCGGCCGCGCCGTCATGGGCGGCGGCAAATGATCCGCGCTGCGGCACTTGGTTTTTCCGCATCGCTTCTGGCGACTGCCGCCGTCGCGTTGCCCGCGCCGCCCGCCGCCGTGACGAAGCCCGTTGCGGCGAAGCCGGCCACACAGGCCAAGGTGTCCACGCCCGCGCCGGTGAAACAGGTGCCGCTCAGCGCCGGTCAGCAGGAAGAACTCGCGCTGCTCAACACGGCCATTCCCGACAAGTCCGGCGTGAAGCGTCTGGTGATCCTGCGCGGCCTCGACAAGCTGACGGGACGGCCGGCGAATATCCTGGCGCCCATCGGCGTTCCGGTGAAATTCGCGACGATGATGATCACCGCGCGCTACTGTTATTCCACGCCGATCAGCGAGCCGCCGGAGACGACGGCGTTTCTGCAGATCGAAGACCATCGCCCCGATCAGTCCGAGCGCGCGGTCTTCTCAGGCTGGATGCTCGCGTCCAGCCCGTCGCTGAACGGGCTTCAGCATCCGCTCTACGATGTCAGGGTGATCAACTGCACGACCAACCAGCCGGGCCAGATATTGCCCGCCATCGCATCGACAACGGCGGTCAAGGCCGCGTCGCCGGATGCCACGGCCAAGGAAGCATTGCCCGAACTGCCGGAAGGCGCGGGGCAGTAGAAGTCGGCTTCGTGGCTCACCGCCGCGGAGAGCAATTCCAGATATGTCTCGCGCGGGATTTCGATGGCGCCGAACTGCGACAGGTGCGCGGTGAGGAACTGCGCGTCCAGCAGCGTGAAGCCGCCCGCCTTCAGCCGCGCGACCAGATGGGCGAGGGCGACCTTGCTGGCGTCGCGCGCGCGGGAGAACATGCTCTCGCCGAAAAACGCGCCGCCCAGCTCGATGCCGTAAAGGCCGCCGACCAACCTGTCATCCTGCCAGCACTCGATGGAATGGGCATGGCCCATGCGGTGAAGTGATGTGTAAAGAGACAGGATTTCGTCGTTGATCCAACTCTCTTTTCTGTCTTCGGCGGACGCAGCGCAGGCGCGCATCACCGCTTCGAAAGCGGTGTCAACTTTGACGATGAAACGGTCGCTGCGGATGGTGCGCGCAAGGCGCTTGGGCAGGTGAAACCCGTCCAGCGGAAATATCCCGCGCGCTTCCGGCGACACCCAGAACAGTGCGGGATCGTCGCGCGTTTCCGCCATGGGAAATACGCCGGCCTCATAGGCTAGCAGAAGTTGCTCAGGCGTCAGGCGCGGGGCGTGCATGCTCGCATGATAGCCCAACGCCTGAGTTCAGAGAATCGATCTATCGCCGGTTGATCGCCCAGGCGCCGGGACCGGCGGAGGCGAGATAGAGGAAGATGAAGCAGAACAGGATCGCCTCGCCGCCGCCATTGATCGCGGGCCAGAATCCGCCGCGCGAGACATGGCCGAGAAAATACGCGAAGGCCATCTCGCCCGATGCGATGAACGCGGCAACGCGGCTGAACAGGCCAATCGTGATCAGCGCCCCACCGACGAGTTCAATGATGCCTGCCGCCATGATGACCATGCCGATGTTGCCCGGCGGGATCGCCATGGCGGTCGGAAAATGCAGCAGCTTCACGCAGCCATGTTCCAGAAACAGCAGTCCGGCGACGATACGCAGGATGGCCAGAAGTTGCGGCTGGTATTTGTCGAGAAATGTCATAGCGGCTCCCCTTCACAGTGGGAGGCAAGGATAGCGCGAGTCGGCTAGACTTGCCGCCTCGCGCAACGGGAAGCCACGCCATGTCCGAACCTGGGATTCCAACGCATCGGCCAAGGCACTGGCTCGAATATGTGTCGACGGCCTTTGCGGTTATCGTCTCGCTAATCTCGCTTTGGGCGGGGATCGGCAGCGAGCGGGCGAACCGGGAGATGGTTGCGGCCTCGTCCTGGCCCTTGCTCGCGGTCGATAGCAGCAATGTCGATGCCGAAGGCCGTTCGGTCCTGCTGTTCCGCGTGACCAACGCGGGTGTCGGACCGGCAAAGGTGCGCAGCTTCGAAGTCTTCTACAAGGGAAAGCCGTATACGACGGCGATCTCTCTCATACAGGCTTGCTGCCAGCGCGATTTCAAAAGGCCTCCGCCGTTCGGCAATGAAGCAGCCACCGGGACGTTCATTACCGGCGGCACGGCGGGAAATGTGATCCGCGCCGGCGAGACGCACCCTTTCATCACCTACGGGCTGGGAACGCAGAACGGGGCGGTGTGGCGGGCGCTGAATTCGGCGCGTAACAACGACATGAAATACCGCATTTGTTATTGCTCGGTGTTTGACGAATGCTGGATCAATACCGTAACGGGTCGAAACCAACTCGATTCGGCGCCGGTCGATAAATGTCCAGCGCCACGCGTGCCTTACACAGAATGAGGGCGAGCCCCGTGGATAGCCAAACTCCAACACAATCTTTTATGCGCCGTCACTGGACCGACACGCTGTTTGCGGCGGCGGCACTGTTCGTGTCGGCAGTTTCGCTGTGGGTCGGCATCCGTACGGAGGACGCGAACGAGAAGTTGGTCGCGGCGAGCACTTGGCCGTTCGTGCAGATGCAGGTCAACAACGCCACACCGGAGGGCATGCCCGAGTTGCGATTCGACGCCGTGAATACCGGCGTCGGTCCGGCGAAGGTAATGAGCTTTGAAGTGTTCTGGAACGGTAGGGCGTTTCACACCGGCAAGGAATTGGTGACGGCTTGCTGCGGGCTGAAACAACCGGCGGCGAAGTTTTGCCGGGAAAAGATAACGAAAGCCATCTGCTGACGGGCGGCGTTCAAGGCATCATATTGCGATCGGGCGAAACGGAGTCGTTTATTATTTATCCGCTCCGCGAAAATAACGTGGCAGTGTGGAACGCGCTGGATAAAGCACAGCGCGTGATCACCTATCGGATTTGCTACTGCTCGGTCTTGGACGAATGCTGGCTGAACACTGTCACCAGCCAGCTTTCTACACCGGGACAGCTTACGCCGAAGGTCGTGAAGACGTGTCCTGTGCCAAAGGTCGCCTACACGCAGTAACTATTTCGCGTTGTGGCGTTCCAGGAAATGCTCCAGCCAGTGGATGTTGTAGTCGCCGTTGAGGATGTCCGGCTCGCGCACCAGTGTCTGGAATAGCGGGATTGTGGTTTCGATACCGCCGACGACCAACTCGTCCAGCGCCCGCTTCAGCCGCATCAGCGTTTCGTTGCGATTGCGTCCGTGAACGATCAGCTTGCCCGCCAGTGAATCGTAATAGGGCGGGATTTTGTAGCCATCATACATGGCGCTGTCGAAGCGCACGCCAAGGCCGCCCGGCGGATGGAAGGTGGTGATCGTTCCCGGCGACGGTTTGAAGTTGAACGGGTTCTCCGCGTTGATGCGGCATTCGATGGCGTGGCCGGAGAAGGTGACATCCTCCTGCGTCATCTCCAGTTCGCCGCCGGCGGCGATGCGGATCTGCTCGCGCACGATGTCGATGCCCGTGATGGCTTCGGTGATCGGATGTTCGACCTGAAGCCGCGTGTTCATCTCGATGAAATAGAACTGACCGTCTTCGAACAGGAACTCGATCGTGCCCGCACCGAGATAGCCGAGCTTCTTAAGTGCATTGGTGACGACCGCGCCGATGTCGTCGCGCTGCCTGGCGTTGAGCGCGGGCGAGCCCGCTTCTTCCCAGACCTTCTGGTGACGGCGCTGCAAGGAGCAATCGCGCTCACCCAAGTGGATGACGTGCCCATGCGCGTCGGCCAGCACCTGCAATTCGATATGGCGGGGCTTCTGGAGATATTTCTCCATGTAAACCTGATCGTTCGCGAACGACGTCTTGGCTTCTGCGCGCGCTGTGGCCAATGCGAGCGGCAAATCGGCGGCGCTGAGCGCGACCTTCATGCCGCGTCCGCCGCCGCCGGCCGTCGCCTTGATAAGAACCGGATAGCCGATCTTCGCCGCAACACTGGCCGCGTCTTCATCGCTCACCGCGCCGCCGGAGCCCGGCACGGTCGGGATGCCGAGTTCTTTCACCGCTTTGATGGCGGTGATCTTGTCGCCCATCATGCGGATATGTTCGGGCGTCGGGCCGATAAAGGTGATGCCGTGTTCGCGCACGATTTCGGCGAAGCGCGCATTCTCCGACAAAAATCCGTAACCGGGATGGATCGCCTCGGCGCCGGTGATTTCGCAAGCCGAAATGATGGCGGGAATGTTCAGATAGCTTTGCGCGGCGGAGGGCGGGCCGATGCAAACGCTCTCATCGGCGAGGCGCACATGCATGGCGTCCGCGTCGGCGGTGGAATGCACCGCGACGGTGGAGATGCCCATCTCCTTGCACGCGCGGTTGATGCGAAGCGCGATCTCGCCGCGATTGGCGATAAGGACTTTTTCAAACATCAGCTAAGGATCAGCAGGGATTGGCCGAACTCGACCGGCTGCGCGTCGGTGACGCAGATTTCCTTCACCGCGCCTGCGCGCGGCGCGAGGATCGGGTTCATCGTCTTCATCGCCTCGATGATCATCAAGGTCGCGCCTTCCTTCACCGTGTCGCCGACTTTCACGAAAGGCGGCTTGCCGGGTTCCGGCGAAACATAAACGGTGCCGACCATCGGGGAGGGCACGGCGCCGGCAGCGGGACCGCTTGGCCTGGCGGCTTCGGCTGGCGCAGAGGCTGCGGCAACAGGCGCCGCCATCGGCGCGCCCTGCGAGATCATCTGCGTCGTGCCGCGCGACACGCGCATACGCACGCCGCCTTGCTCAACTTCGATTTCGGTCAGGCCGGTCTCGTTGAGAAGTTCCGCCAGTTCGCGGATCGCCGCGGTATCAAGACCGCTTTGTTTCTTGCCGCCATTTGTCATGCGCGCCCCAAGTTCTTTTACGTCTTTCATATTCATTCTTTTTGGTCCTTGAGAAGCCCGGCCATCGCATCGACCGCCAGAACATATCCGGTCGCGCCCAGTCCGCAGATCATCGCGTCCGCCGTTTCGGCGATAAACGAGCGGCGGCGATAGGCTTCACGCTTGTACGGGTTGGAGAGGTGTACCTCAATCAGCGGATTGGTCAGCGCCCGGCAGGCGTCCAGCAGCGCCACCGACGTATGGGTATAGGCCCCGGCATTGAGAATGACGCCACAGCCTTTGACCCGCGCCTCCTGTATCCAATCCACCAGCACGCCTTCATGGTTCGACTGCTTGAACGTAACGCCCAGCCCGTGCGCCTTGGCCCGCTTGGTGACAGCCATTTCGATGTCGTCCAGGGTGGCGCGGCCATACACCTCTGGCTCTCTTGTGCCCAAGAGGTTGAGATTGGGTCCGTTCAGGACATATATCGGGAAAACCTTGGCTTTCGCGGCCACGGGAACTCCGGGTGAAACGGTGCGTCGGGCCTTATAATGCCCCTTCGCGGATACGGAAACCACTAAACGGGACGAGGTTCCATGGGCCTTTCAGTGACGGTAAACGGCGAATCGCGCGACTTTGCGGCGCCTTTGAGCGTGCATGGCCTTCTGGCCGCGCTCGGACAGGATCCGGCCAAGGTGGCGGTGGAGCGCAATCTGGAGATCGTGCCGCGCTCGCAATATGCCGCCATCATGGTGGGCGAGGGCGACAAGTTCGAGATCGTGCATTTCATCGGCGGCGGGAACGCTCCTGTTGAACAGCCGCGCATCGACAAGCCGTTCATGCTCGCGGGCAAGACCTATAAATCGCGCCTCATCATTGGCACCGGAAAATATAAAAACTACGCGGACAATGCGCGGGCCCTGGAAGCCAGCGGCGCCGAGATCGTGACGGTCGCGGTGCGCCGCGTGAATCTCACCGATCCGAGCCAGCCCAAGCTGATTGACTTCATCGATCCCAAGAAAGTGACGTATCTGCCGAACACCGCCGGATGTTTCACCGGCGAGGACGCGGTGCGGACGTTGCGTCTGGCGCGGGAAGCGGGCGGCTGGTCGCTGGTGAAGCTCGAAGTGCTGGGCGAAAAGAAACTGCTCTATCCCGACATGATCGAAACGCTGCGCGCCACCGAGATGCTGACCAAGGACGGCTTTCAGGTGATGGTTTATTGCAGCGACGATCCGTTGATGGCCAAGCGCCTGGAAGACATGGGCGCTGTCGCGATCATGCCGCTGGCGTCTCCGATCGGGTCCGGCATGGGCATCCAAAGCACCGTCAACCTGCGCATGATCATCGAGGACGCGAAAGTGCCGGTGATCGTGGATGCGGGCATCGGCACGGCGTCGGATGCGGCGGTGGCGATGGAGCTTGGCAGCGATGCGATCATCACCAACACCGGTATTGCCCATGCGAAAGACCCGGTGATGATGGCGCGCGCGATGAAGCACGGCGTCGAAGCGGGCAGGCTGGCTTGGCTCGCGGGCCGTATGCCGAAAAAACCTTACGCCGATCCGTCGAGTCCGCTGACCGGGCTTATATGAAATATGTTTTGGCGATTGGCCTGATCGCTTTGGCGATTGGTGGTCCGGCGCATGCGGCGGACGATCCGCTGAAAATCCTCGGCTGGTCGCGCTGGACCGATATCGGTCCCGGCCGCAGCGTCGCGCAGTTGAAACCGGCGGACATCACCAAACTGCGGCGCTGTGCCGACTGGTCGATGTATTTCGAGCGCAAGGACGGCGGCATCGACCAGGTCTTCGTAGTGGGAATGTCGATGCGGACGCATTATCCCAAAGTGCTTGTTTCGACCTTGCTGGGCGAGACGATTTTTTCGCTGTTTCCCGCCGCGGCGAGTGTGCGTCCCACCGATACGCTGCACCTGTCGCAGAATGACATCGCGCTGACGCAAATCTCGCCGCCGTTCCGGCCACATGTCTATCTGCGGTGCGGGGAGCCCACGCCCAAAAAGCCGGCGCCGGCCGTCAGCGGTTCGAAATGATGTGATCGGCCCATTTTGCGAAAGCCTGCATGAATTTCGTCAGGAATTCGCGCTTACTGTCGTCGGCGATCTTGCCGTCTTCGCCGACGAGTTTGTTGGAGCCGGAGATATAGGCTTCCGGCTGTTGCAGCACCGGCATATCTAGAAACACCAGCGACTGGCGCAGATGATGGTTCGCGCCGAAGCCGCCAATCGCGCCGGGGGAGTTGCTGATGATGGCGGCGGGTTTGCCGAGCCACACGCTGCTGCCATAGGGCCGCGAGCCGACGTCGATGGCATTCTTCAAACAGCCCGGCACCGAACGGTTATATTCGGGGGTCACGAACAGCACGGCGTCCGACGCCTTCACCGCTTCGCGAAACGCTTTCCAGGTTTCCGGCGCATTGTGTTCGGTGTCTTCGTTGTAGAGTTGCAGATCGCGGATTTCGACGATCTTCAGGTCCAGCGCCGGCGCGGCCAATGGCGCGAGCGCCAGCGCCAGTTTGCGACTGAAGGATTCCTTGCGAAGGCTGCCGACAATGACGGCGACGGTGCGGGCCATGATGTTCTCCGGGGCGCTTTCAGCGACTAAACGTGCTGCTGCGCCAGTTGGTTCAACGCCGCATCGTCCACCGCGCCTTCGCGCATGTGGCCGTTGACGATGAAGGCCGGCGTTCCGTCCACCTTCGCAGCGGTGGCCAGGTTGCGCGACGCGGCGATGGCCGCCGCCACGCTTTTGTCCGTCATGTCTTGCTTGAGCTTGTCCACGTTCAGCCCCGCCTTCTTGGCGTCGGCGATGATGATGTCCGGCGTGACCACGTCTTCTTCGTTCATCAGCAGGAAGTGGAATTTCAGATATTTGTCCGGCTGGTTGCGCGCGGCGATGGCGGCGCGCGCTGCGATGGTGGAATTGGCGCCCTTGATGGGAAATTCGATGAAGGCGAAGCGCGCGTCGTTCTTATGTGCCGCGTAGAATTTCCTCACCGCGGGAACAGACGCCCGGCAATAGGGGCAGTTGTAGTCGAAGAATTCCACCATCGTGATCTTGGCATCGGCCGGGCCGGTGACGAAGGCAACGCGCGGATCGAAGAAGGCCTTCGTGCCGAGCTTGTCGGCCGCGTTCTGGCGCTTGGCGTCGTCGCTGGCTTCCTGCTGCGCCTGCATCGCGTTCGACATATCCACCAGTACGGCGGGATGCGATACCAGATAGGCGTGGATGGCCTCATCGCGGTTCGGGTTGGGCATCATGCCGAGTGCGGCGACGCCGAAGACGACGATCAGCGCGAGTGCCGCACCGCCGAACGCGCCCAGCGCGGCGATTT
>DATCFN010000364.1:0-8533 GCA_036509475.1 Rhizomicrobium sp.
AGATCGGCTTCGATGGTTTCGAAGTGCCGGTGAGAAATCTCCTGGGCACCGAAGAAGGCCAGGGCTTCAAACAACTGATGCAGACCTTCGAATCCGCGCGCATCCAGACGGCGGCGCGCGCCATCGGTGTGGCGCAATGCGCGATGGATCTGGGCCTGCGCTATGCGCTGGAGCGCAAACAGTTCGGCAAGTCGTTGATCGAATTTCCCCGCGTCGCGGACAAGCTGGCGATGATGGCGGTGGAGATCGCGATTTCGCGCCAGATCGCCTATCACGCCGCGCGTGAGAAGGACGAAGGCAGGCGCTGTGATCTGGAAGCGGGCATGGCCAAACTTTTGGGCGCGCGCGTGGCCTGGGCAGCGGCAGACAACGCGCTGCAAATCCATGGCGGCAACGGCTTCGCACTGGAGTTTGAGATCAGCCGCGTACTTTGCGATGCGCGCATCCTCAATATCTTCGAAGGGGCTGCGGAAATTCAGGCGCAGGTGATTGCGCGGCGGCTCCTCGAACCCGGCGCGAACTGAGCCGGATGACAGGAAGACGCGGCAGGATTAGGCTTTCGGCATGACCCAGCCACATCCGATCGACCATCTCTTCGCCGTCATCCAATCCCGCAAGGACGCCGATCCTGCGTCGTCCTACACGGCCAAGCTGTTTGCGAAGGGCACGCTTCAAATCGCAAAGAAACTGGGTGAGGAAGGCGTGGAAACCGCCCTTGCCGCCGTCGGCCAGGATCGCGAACACGTCATCGCGGAGTCGGCGGACCTTCTTTATCACCTGCTGGTGCTGTGGGCGGCTTGCGGCGTAACGCCGGAGGAAGCCTATAAGGCGCTGGACGCACGCACGAACCGGTCCGGCATTGAGGAAAAGAATGCGCGCGGCGGCGCGGCATAACTATTCTTTCGCCGCTGCCGCGTCCTCATCGGACATGCTCTTGATGAGATCGAGCATCCGCTTGCGGACTTTCGCATCCTTGATCTTCATGAAAGCCATACTGAGCTGAAGCCCCTCACCGCTGGAAATAAATTCCATCACCGGCGGCGAACTTTCCGTGTCGGCAAAACCGGACGCGGCACCGCTTTCGAGCAAACTCGACAGACCGTCGAAAAAATCCTGGATTGGCATGCCCAGAATATGCGCGATTTCAAACAGGCGGCCCGCTCCGATACGGTTGACGCCCTTTTCGTATTTCTGCACCTGCTGGAACGTCAGGCCCAGCATTTCGCCGAGCCGTTCCTGGCTCATGCCAATCAGCATTCGGCGCAACCGCACGCGGTGGCCGACCTGCACATCAATGGGACTGGCTTGTTTTTTTGGCACGGGCTCTCTTGTTGTTAATTTCCGTTTCCCACTGGGATGTTAGTCCCACATCAAGGCCACGAAAAGACATCTATAACCTAACGGCCCCGGCGCCCTATGGTTGCGCCGGGCAGAAACACGCCCATCGCCAGGCACAGGAATAGCAGC
The DNA here is from genome assembly GCA_036509475.1 of Rhizomicrobium sp. Taxonomy (GTDB): domain Bacteria; phylum Pseudomonadota; class Alphaproteobacteria; order Micropepsales; family Micropepsaceae; genus Rhizomicrobium. The sequence continues at coordinate 1,468 of DATCFN010000364.1, forward strand.
AAAAAGAAGCCCGTTTCGCCGAAACGCGCAAACAGGGTTTCGGGTAATGCTTGCGGCAATTCTGTGTCGAGCACACCGACCTGATTGCTCACTATCGTGCCGAGTATGCGGCCGAGCGGATCGATCATCGCCGTGATGCCCGTGTTCGCATCACGCGCGATAGGCAACCCCTCTTCGATCGCACGCACCCTTGCGATCAGAAGATGCTGGCGCGGCCCCGAGGATGAGGCCGGGCCGAACCATGAGTCATCCGTCACGTTGGCAAGCCATTGCGGCCTTTCGCTGCCGACCACCGCGCCCGGAAACAGAATCTCATAGCAGATCAACGGCCCCACCGGCGGCGCGCCAGGAATCTGGAATGTGTGCGGGCCATCGCCGGAGCCAAAACTGCCGGGCATGTTGATCACATTGCCAAGGCCGAGCTTTTGCAAGAACGCGGGAACATATTCGCCGAACGGCACCAGATGGAATTTGTCGTAGGTCGCGATGATTTGGCCGCCATGCGCGAAAATATAGAAACTGTTGTACGGCACCGGGTCCTTGCCCGGCACGAAGTCCGCGCGGACAGCGCCCGTCATCAGCACGCGATCCGTGCCGGTGAGAATGGCAATGTCGTCCAACGCGGCGGCATTGCGCTGGAGCAGGAAGGGCGGTGCCGATTCCGGCCAGATGATATGCGTCGGCGCCACGCCTTTTTTGGCGAGGCTAAGCTCGATCAATTCGCGCCAATGTTGTGCGCGCAACGACGGAACATATTTTTCCTGTTGCGGCACGTTGGGCTGGACCAGCCGAAGATGAACGCCGGGAACAGTCCCAACCGTCACACTCGCAAGACGCAGGTCGCCGGCGCCCCATATCAAAAGAAACAGCAACGTCATCGCGGCAGGCATGACCGCGTTGCGCGGCCGATCGAACAGCAAAGCCAGCGAGGCGCCAAACAAAACGGTCAGCAGCGACAGGCCGTAAGCGCCAAGCACCGCGTTTGCCTGCAGCACGCCGAGAGACGCCGCCCAGCCATAGGCGGGAAGACTCCAGGGAAAGCCGGTGAACAGCCATCCGCGCATCCATTCGGCGGCGCTGTAACATCCGGCGAAGAGAAAAACGCGCGCCCAGTCTTCGCGCCAGAAGCGGGCAGCAACCCCACTTGCCAGTGCGATGAGCAGCGCAAGGCCGCCGGGCAGGATCGTCATGATAATCGGCATTTGCCAGGCATGGTCCGCCGCATCGACCAGAAAGGCATATCCCACCCAGTAAAGGCCGCCGAGAAATTGGCCGAAGGCAAATGACCATCCGGCAAAAGCGGCGCTCCGCAGTGGATGCGCGTGGGTTTGCGCGCCGTCGATGAGAAGAACGAGCGCCGCGAAACCCAGCAGCAAAAACGGGAATATGCCGAAGGGCGCGAAAGACAAAGCCGAAAGCAGCCCAACCACGAAAGCGAATGCGAATCTGCGCCAGCCGGTAAGCGCGCGCACAAAATCGCCGGCCTGCGCGAAAAATTCCGCCATCAGGCGCTCGTTTCCAACGGTGCAGGCGGCTTCAAGCGCAGCCTGCGAATGCGGCGCGGATCGGCATCCAGAATTTCAAATTCATAGCCGGAAGGATCGGTCACGATCTCACCGCGCTGCGGCAGGCGACCCATCAGCGCTACGACAAGCCCGCCCAGCGTATCGACTTCCGCTTCGGGATCCGGCGGTTCCAAGGCCACGCCGCTCTGCTCTGCAAAATCCTTCAGCAACACACGTCCGTCGGCCTCGAACACACCGTTCGGGAGCGCGCGCAAATGTGGAGACTCATCGACGTCGTGCTCGTCGTCGATCTCGCCAACGATCTGCTCGACCAGATCCTCGATGGAAACAAGCCCGTCCGTGCCGCCATATTCGTCGATCACCAGCGCGAGATGCAGATGCGTCGTCTGCATCTTGAGCAACAGATCGCGCGCGGGCATCGAGGGTGGCGCAACCAGCAATTCGCGCTTGAGCGAAGCGATCGGAACGTCCGGCCAGCGCATCGCGCCGTCCGGCGACAATTCGATAAGGCCAACGACATCCTTGATGTGAATGAGGCCCAGCGGATCGTCGAGGGTTTCGCGATAGATCACCAGACGCGAATGCTGCGCTTCGCGAAAGCGCGCCAGCAAATCGCGCAGCGACATCGATTCTTCGACGGCCACGATATCGGTGCGCGGCACCATGAGATCGCCGACACGCAATTCGCCAAACCGCAGCAGATTGGCGAGCATGGTGCGCTCGCGCGGTGTCAGCGAAGGGTTCTCACGCTCACTCTCCTCGATAACCTCCTCGAGGCTTTCGAGCATTTTCTGCGCACCCTTGTCGCCCCGCAGCCTCTGGCCGAGCCGGCGCAGAAGCGACATGGGACGCGAGGGCGCGTTGGAAGAGGAACTGGAATCAGCCATGTCGCTCGGCGGACTTTCGCGAACCTGTTTTCTTGGGGAGAGCATAAGGATCGGCGATCCCGAATTCAGCAAGAATTTCAGTCTCCAGCCGTTCCATCCGTGCGGCCTCGCGCGGCTTTTCGTGATCATGCCCCAGCAAATGCAGCGCGCCGTGCACGGCAAGATGGACGGTGTGGTCCGGCGCCGTCTTGCCCGCCTCTTTGGCTTCCCGCTTTACGACGCCCAGCGCAATCGCGATATCGCCCAGATAGCGATCCGCATTTTCTTCCGCCGGAAACGACAGGACGTTGGTCGGCTTATTCTTGCCGCGGAACAGCGCGTTCAAATCCTTCAAATGCGCGTCGTCGGTCAGAAGCAGTGTCAATGACCCTTTCGCCTTCTCATGTGCCAGCGTGCGCGCGATCGCGCGCTCGATCCGTGCCGGCAGGTCAGGCCCGAGTTTCTTCCATTTGACATCTTCGACGGAGATCTCGATGACGGGCGTGCCGCGCTTTTTCATTCGGCGCCCGATGCGTCCTTGCGATAGCGCGCCGGCAGGCTTTGCCCCACTTTCGCGTCATAGGCGCGCACGATGCGCCCGACTAGCGCGTGGCGCACCACGTCTTTCTCGGTGAATTGCGCCGTAGCGACCCCTTCGACACCGGAAAGAATATTCAAGGCTTCGTCCAGACCTTCCGCACGACCGCCGGGCAGATCGCTCTGCGACGGATCGCCGGTGACGACCATGCGCAAATCCTCTCCCAGCCGGGTCAGAAACATCTTCATCTGTGCCGAAGACGTATTCTGCGCCTCATCCAGAATGACAAAGGCGCGCGCCAAAGTGCGTCCGCGCATGAAAGCCAGAGGAGCGACTTCGATCACGCCCGTCTCCATCAAACGCGTCATGGAATCGCCAATGACGTCGAACAGCGCGTCATAAAGCGGGCGCAGATAAGGATCGATTTTGTCCTTCAGATCGCCCGGCAAAAACCCGAGACGCTCACCCGCTTCCATTGCGGGCCGCGAAAGAATGAGACGCTCGACGCGGCGCTCGTAGAGAAGATGCGCGCCAAAGGCGGCGGCGAGGTACGTCTTTCCCGTACCGGCGGGGCCGATGCCGAAAACCAGCGGATGCGAGCGCATCAGATCCAGATAGGCGCCCTGCGCCGGCGACCGCGCGCGCGTGACACGGGACGCGGCCGTCTTGATCGACGGCACGCCGATATCCTTGTCATGGGGCCGGGAAAGCTCATGTTCGGCGAAGCGAATCTCGGCATCGACTTCGGCAAGTCCCGTGTTCTCGCCAGTTTCGATGCGGGCATAGAGAGCGCGCAATACGGAAGCCGCCCGCTCGCGGGCATCCGGCGCACCTTCCACCGCCACCAGATTACCGCGCATGGCGACGCGCACGCCGAGCTTCTGTTCGATGCGAACGAAATTGCGATGCTGCGCGCCGCCCAGCGCGGCCAGCATGGCGTTGTCCGCAAACTCGAGCGTGACCTGTTCGCGCTTGATGCTTTTTGCTTTTCGATCCGCCGGACTCAAAGCGCAACCGCGCTTTCGCTGGCGAGCGCCGGAGAAGTCAGCAGGCTTGCCTTCAGGCTGTTGGGAAACACGGCGTCCACGCGAACCTTGTGAATCTGCCCCAGAAGATGCGCGGCGCCTTCGGCGTGGACCGACTGCAGGAAGGGGCTGCGCCCGATGGCTTGCCCGTCTTTACGGCCCGGTTTCTCGAACAACACATCCATCGTCTTGCCGATACAGGATTGGTTGAAGTCGCGTTGCTGCGCCAACAGCAGCGTCTGCAATTCTTCCAACCGCGCCGACTTCACGTCTTCGTCGATCTGCTTGTGGCCCGCCGCCGGTGTGCCGGGGCGCGGACTGTATTTGAACGCGAAATGCGAGGCGTAACCAACCTGCCGCACGAGCGCCAACGTGTCGGCAAAATCCTTGTCCGTTTCGCCGGGAAAGCCCACGATGAAATCGGACGACAGCGCCAGATCGGGCCGCGCGGCGCGGACGCGATCGACCAGCCGGAAATAGTCGTCGCGCGTATGCTGGCGATTCATAGCGTCCAGAATGCGATCGGAACCCGACTGCACCGGCAGATGCAGGTAGGGCATCAACTCTTCAATATCGCGATGCGCCGCGATCAGATCGTCGCTCATGTCGCGCGGATGGCTGGTCGTGTAGCGGATGCGATCCAAGCCTTTGATCGCCGCAAGCCTGCGGATCAGCTGCGCAAGACTCCATGTTTCGCCGTCCAGTCCCGCGCCGGAATAGGCGTTCACGTTCTGGCCAAGCAGCGTGATTTCGCGCACGCCCTTCTCCGCCAGCTTGCGCGCTTCGCGCTCGATCTGCGCGACAGGGCGCGAATATTCCGCGCCCCGCGTATAGGGCACCACACAAAAGGTACAGAACTTGTCGCAACCTTCCTGCACGGTGAGAAATGCCGTCGGCCCGGACACCGTCATTTCTTCCGGCAAGGAATCGAATTTTTCTTCCACCGGAAAATCGGTTTCCAGCGCGTGTCCCGTGCCGCGCGCGATGCGGGCGATCATTTCGGGCAGACGATGATAGGATTGCGGCCCGACAACGATATCGACGGCCTTCTGACGCCGCACGATCTCGGCGCCTTCAGCCTGCGCCACGCAGCCCGCGACCGCGATAAGCATCTTGGAGCCGGCTTCGGCGCGTTTGTCCTTCAACTCCTTCAACCTGCCGAGTTCGGAATAAACCTTATCCGCTGCTTTCTCGCGGATATGACAGGTGTTGAGGATCACCATGTCCGCATCTTCGGGCGCATTCGTAGGCGCATAGCCGAGCGGCGCCAGAAGATCCGCCATCCGGGCGGAATCATAGACGTTCATCTGACAACCATAAGTCTTGATAAAGAGCTTTTTCATGGGCTTTTGTGACGTTCGCGCCTGATCTTATGGGCCGAAGGCAAGGCGCAAGACAAGTTCAGGCATGCGCCAGTTCGGGCGCGAGGCCACGGGCCGCTTGCGGCGCGGCGGTGTGCCGTCCCGCCAAAGCACGGGTCTGGCCGCGGCGGATCGTGGCTTCGACAATGCCCGCCAGCTTCTTGCGGCCGCCCGCAATGTCCACCGTCAGCGGCTCGTGAAATTCGATCACGACATCAACGGGGCCGGTCTTCAGCCCTTCCCAGAGATGATCGACAAGTTCCATGTCGCCATACCAGGCAAAGAGCGGACGGTTTTCGCGCCCCATTGGAATGCCATGCAGGCCAACATAGGCGATGGACACCGGCTGCACCGGAACATAGATCGGTTGGCCGTTCGCATCCTTGCCGATTTCGCTTTCGGCGGCGCCCATCAGAGCGCTTTTGAACGGCAGCACGCGATTGCCGTCATTCGACGTGCCTTCTGGAAATAGAACCAGCGCATCGCCCTCCAGCATGCGGTCGCGAATTTGATCGCGGGCTTCGCCGGTCTTGGCGCGATGTTCGCGCTGCACGAACACCGTGCGCTGCAGCCGCGCGAAGGTGCCGAACAGGAACCAGCCCGCCACTTCGCTTTTGGCGACGAACGAAACGCGCGCGATGCCGCCCAGCGCCAGAATGTCGAGATAAGAAGTGTGGTTGGCCACCATCAGCACGCCACGATCTTGCACCGGCGTGCCGATCACCGTGACATGGATGCCAAACAGCTTCGACAGGAAACGCTGATAGCGCTCGGGTATTTCCTTATAACCCAGCGTTTTGAAGCGCAGCGCGAACATCTGCACCGGAATGACGAAAACCGACGACAGCAGAAACGTCAAAAGAACGAAGATGGCGCGAATCGAGCGCATGGTTGGACTTAATGTCCTTGCTTCTTGGCGCCCTTGGGCACGCCGTAAAGCTCGAGACGATGGTCGACCAGTTCGAAGCCGAGCTCTTCGGCAACGCGGCGCTGAAGTTTCTCGATGTCTTCGTTGCGAAACTCAATGACCTGCCCGGTGTGTACATCGATGAGGTGATCGTGATGGGCATCCGGCGCTTCTTCATAACGTGCGCGGCCATCGCGAAAATCGTGACGCTCCAGAATGCCCGCATCCTCGAACAGCTTGACCGTGCGATAGACGGTGGCGATGGAGATGTGCGGGTCAAGCGCGGCGGCGCGGCGATAGAGTTCTTCTGCGTCGGGATGGTCGCTCGCCTCCGATAGCACGCGGGCGATCACCCGGCGCTGTTCGGTCATCCGAAGGCCTTTATCCGCGCAAAGCTGCTCTATCCGCGTCACGTACCATTCCCGATCAAGGCTCCAGGCGAACCCTAGAGGGTTTTCGCGGGATTTCCCACTAGCGGCAGGTCGGCTTTCAGGACCAGCGCATCGATGCCCTGATAATAAGCCTTGCGCTGCCCGACCGGGTGGAAGCCATGCGTTTGATAGAGGCTTTTCGCCGCCACATTGTCGGTCACGACTTCGAGAAACATCTGCCGCGCGCCCATCTGGGTCGCCCTGATCCCGGCGGCCTGCAACAGGCTGGAGGCCAGGCCTTGGCGGCGCGCGACTGGCGAAACGCAAATGGAAAGTATCTCCGCTTCGTCGAGCGCAACCCGGACCAACACGAAACCCACCGCTCCCTGTGCGACCAGGGCGAAGCTGCCGGGTGCCGCGATAAGCCCGGCAAGCGCCGCCTCATCCCACGCTTCGGGAAAACATTCCCCAT
>DATCFN010000365.1:0-2013 GCA_036509475.1 Rhizomicrobium sp.
CGATCAAGAGCGCACCGGAAACCGGAACGCGGCTCAGTTCCGCAAATGCCGTGAACGGTATCGTTCCGATGATCCTGGGCCGCAGAGAAATGGCGCATCTGCATCTGTTTATTTCGTACAAGGAACAGAAGCTTTACATCACCCCCTCGTCGCCGCCCGCCGACGCCGCATCTGCGCAAACCGCGACCCACTGAACGCTTGACCGGGCCTGGAATAGGCCTTCACATGGCCCGCTTTCAGGGCTAGGGGAACTCCATGTCTTTGCTGTTAGAATCCAACTATTACGCCTTCGGTTTCTACGTCGCGCTGAACGCGCTCATCATGCTGGTGCTCAGCATGCTCGTCGTTCGTGCCCGCGTTTCGACGCGGACCGACATCGGCGACGGCGGCAAGCCGGAAATGGCGGGGCCGCTCCGCGCCCATGCCAACAACACCGAATACGTGCCGATGGCGCTGCTTCTGATGTGGGCGCTGGTGTCGCCGCTCGGCGGCTCGATCTGGCTGGTGCATGGCGTCGGCCTGCCGCTGACCATTGGCCGTCTCCTGCACAGCATCGGCCTGACGCAATCCACAGGTCCCGGCGGCCTGCGCTTCATCGGCATGATTTTCACCTGGATCTCGTTCATCGTCGGTATCGTGGGCGTGCTCTGGCTAGTCTTCTTTGCATCGACAGGATCGGCAAACTGAATCCGTGACAAAAAAAGCCGACAAGCAGGACATTCTCGACAGCCTGATACGTAGCGCCCGCCGTGCGGGCGCCGATGCCGCCGATGCGCTTCTCGTCGAGAGCGTGTCGGCCGGCGTGTCCTATCGCCTCGGCAAACTGGAAGACGTCGAACGCTCGGAATCCTCGGATCTCGGTTTGCGCGTGTTCGTCGGCGCGCGCGTAGCCTTCGTGTCGTCCACCGATTTCTCCGCCGATCGCTTGGCGGAGCTTCCCGAACGCGCGGTCGCGATGGCGCGGCTGGCGCCGGAAGACAAATATGCCGGCCTCGCGCCGCGCGAATTGCTGGCGACAGAATTTCCGTCGCTCGATCTGGAAGACCCGAACGAGCCGTCCACCGAGACACTGATCGAACGGGCGCGCGCTATCGAAGGCGCAGCAATGGCCGTTCCGGGGATCACCAATTCGGAAGGCGGCGGCGCAAGCTTCTCGCGCTCCGCCATCGCGCTTGCCACCAGTGAAGGCTTTCGCGGCGCCTATGCGGGCACCAGCCACAGCATCGGCGTCGCCGTCCTTGGCGGCGAAGGGGCGGGCATGGAGCGCGACTATGACGAAGCCAGCGCGCGTCATGCGAGCGACCTGAAAGACGCGTCCGCCGTCGGCAAAAGCGCGGGCGAGCGCACGATGGCGCGGCTTAATCCGCGTCAGGTGAAATCGCAGAAGGTGCCGGTGGTGTATGACCCGCGCGCATCGTCCGGTCTTGTCGGTCATTTCGCGGGCGCGATTTCCGGCGCCTCCATCGCGCGCGGCGTCAGCTTTCTGAAAGACAAGATGGGCGAGATGATCTTCGCGTCATCCATCAACATCATCGACGATCCCCATCGCATGCGCGGCCCACGCTCCAAGCCATTCGACGGCGAAGGCGTGCGCAACGCGAGGAAGGCGCTGATCGCGAACGGCGTGCTGAAGACCTGGCTGCTCGACACCGCAAGCGCGCGCCAGTTGGGCTTGACCACGAACGGCCATGCGGCGCGCGGCACCGGCGGCCCGCCCTCGCCCTCGACCACCAATCTCTACATGGAAGCGGGCCCGCTCAGCCGCGATGAGCTGATCGCGGACATCAAGGACGGTTTCTACGTCACCGAATTGATGGGCATGGGTGTCAGCGGCGTGACTGGCGATTACAGCCGCGGCGCTGCTGGCTTCTGGATCGAGAACGGCAAGATCACCTATCCCGTCTCCGGCGTGACCATCGCGAGCAATCTGAAAGACATGTTCCTGAACATGACGCCAGCGAACGATCTGGAGTTTCGCCACGGCACCAACGCGCCGACCATTCGCGTGGAAGG
>DATCFN010000366.1:0-2286 GCA_036509475.1 Rhizomicrobium sp.
CTGGTCGGCGCGCGCCGAATGGCTGGTCTCGGAAAGGACGCCGATTGCCGTCTATGCCGCCTACACCAACAGCACGCTCAGCGATGGCGGCCCGACGATCAATGTGTTCTCGATCGGCCTGACCTATTTCTGCGATCCGACCGGACCGGAAACGCTGGTCGCGCATCAGCGCACGGGCGCGGAAGAATGGGGCAACACCTTCGATCCCGTCGGCCTGCGTTAATATTCGATACCTGAAAGAAGCGCCGCGTGTCCGAAAGGATGCGCGGCGTTTTCTTTTAGTCGCGATCCGATCATGGTGTGGCGGTTGACCGGAGCGGCCCATGCAGAATTTGTCTCGCAACGCGATTGTCTTTGTCGCTCTGGCGCTGAGCATTCTGTTCGGCGTCAGCCGCCTGGCGCACGACCCGCGTATCCAGGCGCCGCCGCCTAGCTCGTCCGCGTCCTCCAATGCAGTCTGGTCGCATGGGCCGGACGGATCGGCGGCGAACGCTGGCGAACATTGGCGCAAACATGGCGGCGAGTTTCCGCAATTCCATAGCGAGCGCGAATATGCGGCGGGCGCGCTGGCCTTCGTCACCCATCCGCCGTCCGGCACGCTGACCAAGTCGCGCGAGAACGGCGACACGCTGTTCTACGATCCGGCATCGAACACTTTTGCGGTGCGCGATGCGCAGGGTGAGCCGCGAACATTCTTCAAGCCGGACAATGGCCGCGCCTATTGGGACCGCCAATGACCCATCGCCTGCCATGCCTGTGTTGTGGCGCGCGTGTGATCGCGGAGCGCGGCGCGCATGAAATCTGTCCCGTTTGTTCCTGGGAAGACGATCCGGTACAGGCGAAAGATCCGGACTTTGCCGGTGGCGCCAATCGCCTGTCGCTCACACAAGCGCGCGCCGCCTGGAAGCGGGCAGGGCCGCCCCAGTAAATTCATCGCGATTTGACAGGACCGCGCCGCCGGGTGCGTAAATCGGGATCGCAATTCGCGCCAGTGGGATCGCCATGAACAAGCCGTCACCGTCGAACGAATGGGCCGAAGCCGGACAGGCGCTGCTGCCGGACATGATCACGCTGCGCCGTTCCATCCACGAAGATCCCGAACAGGGATTGATGACGCCCCGGACGACGGCAAAGGCGAAGGCCGCGCTCGCCGGTTTGCCGCTGGAGATATTTGAAGGACCATCGACCACCGGATTTATCGCGCTGCTTCGCGGACCGGCCAATGGCCGCACGGTGTTGTTGCGCGGCGACATGGACGCGCTGCCGTTGATGGAAGATACCGGCCTGCCGTTCAGCTCCCGGAACGAAGGCTCGATGCATGCCTGCGGTCACGACACGCATGTCGCGATGCTGGCCGGTGCCGCCAAGGCGCTGTGCGCGCGGCGCGAGCAACTCGCGGGCACGGTGATGTTCATGTTCCAGCCGGGCGAGGAGGGTCATCACGGCGCGCGCTTCATGCTGGATGACGGCATCATCAATCCGCTGCCCGACGCGGCCTTCGCGCTGCACGTCACGCCCAACCTGCCGAGCGGCATTTTTGCCAGCCGCACGGGTCCGCTGATGGCGGCGGCCGATAAGCTGATCGTCAAGATCACGGGTCGCGGCGGCCATGCCTCCGCGCCGCATGACGCGGTCGATCCCATTCCGGTTGCCTGCGAAATCGTCGTGGCGTTGCAGAGCATGATCACGCGCCGCATCCCGGCCTTCGATCCGGTGGTGATGACGGTGGCGCAGATCGTCTCCGGCACGACGAACAATATCATTCCCGAAACGGCAGACCTGCTCGGCACGATCCGCAGTTTCTCGGAAAGCTCGCGCGCCTTGGCGCATGAAGGACTGCACCGCGTCGTCGCGAACATCGCCGCCGCGCACAAATGCGAGGCGAGCATCGAGATCGAACAGGGCTTCCCGGTGACGATTTGCGATGGCCGCGCGGTGGCGCTGGCCAAGCAGACGGCGCAGGCGGTGTTCGGCGAGAGCGGCTGGCTCACCATGCCGACGCCGGTGATGGGCGCGGAGGATTTCTCCTACGTCCTGAACAAGGTGCCCGGCGCGATGGTGTTCCTGGGCGCGACGCCAGAGGGCGGTGATTTCAAAACCTGCTGCGCGCTCCATTCCAACCGCATGGTGCTGGACGAAAACGTCATGGCGCGCGGCGCGGCTATGCATGCGGCGGTCGCGGAAGCGTTTCTGGCGGAAGGGTTCGCGGGTTAATCCTCGCTTGTCATCCCGGGCGAGCATAGCGAGACCCGGGACCCATCCAGAAAGCGTCGCGATGGGTCCCGG
>DATCFN010000367.1:0-2983 GCA_036509475.1 Rhizomicrobium sp.
AAGGCAATCGTCTCGTGCCGCGTCTCTTTTTCGATTTCGACAATGCGCGCCGGATCGATGGTCGCGGCATTGCCCTTCTGCCAGATTTCCGCAGCCGCCTCTTTTGGGATGACGCCAAGTTCCGCCATCGCATCGGCGGCATGCGCCTCGATCTCGAAATGGATGCGATACTTGGTTTCGTCCGACCAGATCGAAACCATCTCAGGGCGGGAATAGCGCGGGATCATTCAGATGTCTCCAAGACCGCCAAGGGCGAGATATTTGATTTCCAGATAATCTTCGATGCCGTATTTCGAGCCTTCGCGGCCGGTGCCGGATTCCTTCATGCCGCCGAACGGCGCCATTTCCGTGGAGATAATGCCTTCGTTGATGCCGAGAATGCCGTATTCCAAGGCTTCCGCGACGCGGAAAATGCGGCCCACATCGCGGGCATAGAAATACGCGGCGAGGCCGTATTGCGTGTCGTTGGCGATGCGGATGGCGTCCGCGTCCGTCTTGAAGCGGAACAGCGTTGCGACAGGCCCGAAAATTTCTTCCTCGGCGATGTCCATATCCGGCGTCACGTCGCGCACCAATGTCGGCTCGAAGAACTGACCCGTGCCGCGCTTGCCGCCTTGCGTGATCTTCGCGCCCTTACCGGTCGCGTCCTTCAGCAGGCGCTCGACCTTTTCGACGGCCTTCATGGTGATGAGCGGGCCTTGCGTCACGCCGTCTTCAAAACCGTCGCCAACCTTGAGCTTGGCGATGCGCGCGGAGAATTTCTCCGCGAAGGCGTCATAGACATCGTCCTGCACCAGAATGCGGTTCGCGCAGACACAGGTCTGTCCCATGTTGCGGAATTTGGAGAGCATCGCGCCGTCCGCCGCCGCATCCAGATCGGCATCATCGAATACGATGAACGGCGCATTGCCGCCAAGCTCCAGCGAAACCTTCTTCACCGTCGACGCGCATTGCGCCATCAGCGTCTTGCCGACCGCGGTCGAGCCGGTGAAAGAAAACTTCCGCACCAGCGGGTTCGTCGTCAACTCCATGCCGACAGCGGACGACTGCGCCGTCGTAACGATGTTGATGACGCCTTTGGGAATGCCGGCGCGCTGCGCCAGTTCGGCCAGCGCCAACGCGGACAGCGGCGTTTCAGCCGGCGGCTTGATGACGATGGTACAACCGGCCGCGATGGCCGGCGCCAGCTTGCGCGTGATCATCGCATTGGGGAAATTCCACGGCGTGATGGCGGCGACAACGCCGACCGGTTCCTTCATCACGATGAGGCGGCGGCCCGCGGCATTGGTCGGAATCACGTCGCCATAGACGCGCTTGCCCTCTTCGGCGAACCATTCGACGAACGACGCGCCATAGGCGACCTCGCCGCGCGTTTCCGCCAGCGGCTTGCCCTGCTCCGCCGTCATGATGCGCGCCAGGTCTTCCTGGTTGGCCATCATCAAATCGAAATATTTGCGCATCAGCACGGCCCGCTCCTTGGCCGTCTTCTTGCGCCACAGTGGCAGCGCCGCGGCAGCGGCCTCGATGGCCTTGCGCGTTTCGGCGACGCCCATATCGGCGACCTGTGCGAGTGTTTCGCCGGTCGACGGATTGTTCACCGCGAAACGCGCGCCACTGTCGGCGGCGATCCATGCCCCGTTCACATGGGAATCGGATTTGAGCAGCGTCTCGTCTTTGAGTTTGAGCATGGCGGCGGCCTTCGGTGGAGCGAGCCCGTCAGGTAAGCCCGTTCGTCCGGGTTTCTAGACCCCGGAAGGCGGTTGCGGAAGCGCGCTTTTCGGCACACCGGCATCGATCAGTTTTTTGGTGTGCTCATCCTTGGCGCCGCGCAGCATTGTTGCAATCGGGCCGCGCTCCACGATGCGCCCGTCCTTGAAAACAAAGGCTTCCTCGCAAAAAGCCTGCGCCAGCGCGAAATCCGACGTGATGACGAGGAAGGCCGGATTTTCCTGGCTGCGCAGGCTGCGGAGGAGGTCGCGCATCACCGATTGCGCGAAGGCGTCCAGACCGCGCAAGGGCTCGTCGATCACCGCCAGCAGCGGCGCGCCGACAATGGCGCGCGCAATCTGCAACCGCCGCCGGTCGAAGCGCGACAGCGATGCTACCGTGCGGCTGTCCGGCAGGGCCGCGAGGCCGACGCGCTTGAGCGCGGCGTCACGGTTGCGCGCGATCTGGTCGCCCGGCATGCGCAGATGCGCGCGCAGCGGTTCGGCCACCGTGTCGTGAAGCGTCAGGCGCGGATCAAGCGCGTCGTCGTCTCCAGTGATGAAAGCGATGCGGCGGCGCAGGCGCGACATCATTCCACTGTTCAGGATTCCGATATCGACCTGATCGAACACGACGCGTCCCGTCTCGACGGGATCAAGACCGAGCAGCGCGCGCGTCAACGCGCGGCGGCCCGAACCTTCTTCGCCGAGCAGCGCCAGCGCGCCGCCGCGCCGCAATTCGAAGGTGAGCTTCTCGCGCGCGCCGGTCTTTTCCTGTCCGTTGAGGCGCACGCCATGCACCTGCAAAACCGGCTCGCCGCGCGGAGCGGTGCGCGCGGCTGGTGGCGGCGGCTCTTTCGCCAAACTGGACGTCGCGCGAAACAAAGTCTGCGTGTAGGCGTGACTCTGTTTTGTCGCCAGACGCGACACCGGGCCTTCTTCGACGGTATCGCCGGCGCGCAGCACGATGAGGTTGCCGCCGATGATATTGGCCGCGTCGACGCTGGCGGCGGCGTAAACAAGTGCGAAGCCCAGACGCTCCTGCTCGCTCTTCAACGCAGCGGCAAGGCTGCGCGCATGGGCCGGCGACAATTCGGCCAAAGGATCGGCGGCGGCGACAAGCTCCGGTGTCTGCGCCAGCGCGCAGGCCAGAAGCGCCATCGCCAGGTGTTCGGGCGCAACCTGCGATGGCAGCATGTCGAGCGCTTCGGTATTCGGCGCGCCGGGCAAGCGGGCGAGCGCAAGCGCCAGTTCGGCACGCGCACTGCCGCGCGGCT
>DATCFN010000368.1:0-2598 GCA_036509475.1 Rhizomicrobium sp.
TGACCGATTTCAGCCGGTCGTAGAAATCGAACACCACCTCGTTCAGCGGCAGGCGATAGACGACGAGCGCGCGCGCGCCCGCATAGGTCAGCTCCACCTGCCGCCCGCGCCGGTCCTCGCACAGCTTCAGCACCGAGCCCAGATGTTCGTCCGGCACCAGGATGGTCGCTTTTATCCAGGGCTCTTCCATGGAGGCGACGCGAACCGGATCGGGCATGTCGGCGGGATTGTGCAAATCCCTGACGCTGCCGTCCGTCATCTATCGCATCCATTCCAACAAGGGCGAGATGAAGGAGTTGCACAATCCGGCCGACATGCCGGATGTGACCACCATCGCCTTCATCGAAGAGCCGTGGATCAAGGCCACCATCTTCGTGCCGGACGAATATCTCGGCGGTGTTTTGAAATTGTGCGAGGACCGGCGCGGACGGCAGGTGGAACTGACCTATGCCGGCGCGCGCGCCATGGTCATCTATATGCTGCCGCTCAACGAAGTGGTGTTCGATTTCTACGACCGGCTGAAATCCATTTCGCGCGGCTATGCCAGCTTCGACTATCACATCGACAGCTACGCGGAAGGCGATCTCGTCAAGATGTCGATCCTCGTCAATGCCGAGCCGGTCGATGCGCTCTCCATGATCGTGAACCGCCAGCGCGCCGAAGCGCGCGGCCGCGCCATGTGCGAGAAGCTGAAAGAGCTGATCCCGCGCCATCTGTTCCAGATTCCGATTCAGGCGGCCATCGGCGGCAAGATCATCGCGCGCGAAACCATCAGCGCCATGCGTAAAGACGTTACCGCCAAATGCTATGGCGGCGATATCTCCCGCAAGCGCAAGCTCCTCGACAAGCAGAAAGAGGGCAAGAAAAAGATGCGCCAGTTCGGCAAGGTGGACATCCCACAGGAAGCCTTCATCGCCGCGCTGAAGATGGACGATAATTAGCGCGTAGCGGCGGCACCTTAGACCTCCAACCTGTCCCAATTCGGGACTCATTAAAGATAGTTTTTGTTAGGCTTCGGCGATCTCTCGCACCGGCGGTACAAACGCGCGCCGGAAGGGAGGGCCAATATGAACACGTCTTTACCGATTCCGCGCACCTTCTATTCCGTGCAGTATCTTCGCGGCGCCGGCGCCATGGCCATCGCGCTCTGGCACGGTCTTTCGCAGCTTGAGCGCACACAACCGCATTTGCATTACCCGACCTGGGGCGCGATCGCCGTCGATATTTTCTTCGTCATTTCCGGCTTTGTCATGTGGCACATGATGATGGCCCAGCCGGTTTCGTTCGGCGAATATTGGCGCAAGCGTTTCGCGCGCGCGATTCCGTTTTACTGGCTGATGACCAGCGTCGTGGTTGCTGCGATGTTGCTCACGCCGTCCCTGCTCTCCAGCTCGCGGTTCGACGCAGCCCATGTCCTTGCGTCCTACGCCATGATTCCGTGGCCGCATCCGGTCCTGCACGGGATCTTCGCGCCGGTTATCATTCCCGGCTGGACGTTGACCTTCGAAATCGCCTTTTACGCCGTCTTGGGCTTTGGCCTGTTCGTGCCGTTGCGCTGGCGTGCTGCGGCAGTGATCGGCGCCATCATGGCGGCGGCGCTGGCCCCGGCCTTCATCACCAGGGCCTCGCCGTTCTTCATCTTCTACACCCAGCCCATCATCGCCGACTTCGCCTCCGGCGTGCTGATCGGATGGATGCTGTGGAACGGCTATCGCTTCCCCGCGCCGCTGGGGCTCGCCGCCATCATTCTGGGCTTCATCGCGGTGGTGTTGCTGCCGTCGCCTTCACACTTCATTCCGATGGTCGGCGGCTATTCCTTCATGCTGTCGCACGAACTCAACTATTTTCTTCCTGCCTTTCTGATCGTGGCGGGCGCCGTGTTCTTCGATTGCGAACGGCCCACTGTGAAGAAGTGGCCGCTGTTCATTCTCATCGGCGATGCGGCCTATTCCATCTACATCGTCCACACGCTGGTTTTGCCGGTGGTGACGAAAGCGTGGAACGTGACCGGATTGCAGGGCGACTGGCGCTGGGATGCCGTCTATCTGGGGCTGTGTGTCGTGGCCTCCACGGCGGCCGGTATCGCCTGTTATCGCTGGGTCGAAATCCCCCTGTTCCACTTCTTTGACCGCGCGACGAAGCGCAAGCGCGCGGTGCCGGCCATGGCGCCAGCCGCCGCCTGACGGGAACAATGCCGTTTCGTCGCAATTTGGGCTAGGCTGTGCGCCGGGGTTTGGGGTGCCGCTAGCTATGTCCGATGAAGCCGAGTTGTCGCTTGCGCCGCAACGCTTTGTTGCGCGCCTGGTGTTGGGATTGCTGCAGGGGATTTGGCTCTACGCGCTCTATCGCGCCGCGGACGCCCATGTCTGGCCGGCGACGGAGCCGACATCCTTCGCACCGCAGATTCTGACCGCGCTTTATGTGCCGCTCTTGATCTCACAGGCGATGGGAACGATGCGGTTGCGCACCTTGCTGATCTGGGCGGTTGTCGCGACGATTGCGACCTGCGGCCTTGGCACTTACGACCGATTGCGCGATCCGGTCAGCGTCATCACCAACAGTGACGCTATTCTGCCGATGTTCTCGCTGTTCTTTTTC
>DATCFN010000369.1:0-5305 GCA_036509475.1 Rhizomicrobium sp.
TAGAACGTCATTATCCTGATCCGGATCCGCGCCGGCTTTGAGCAGCGCCACGACAACGTCCGGCTTGGCGTGTGCGTTGATGACAGCGAGCCGCATGAACGTCATGCCGTTCCACCCCGACGCATCGAGGTTCGCGGAGGGCGCGAGAGACGCAACCTTGCGGTTGTCGCCCGCCATGATGGCGTCGGCCAGATCACGGTCCGCAGATTTGGTGAAATATCCGTGGCCCGCGTCCAGCGATGTTTCGCTCGGTGTCGTTGCGTATTCCGAAAGGACTTGGCTGCCGTAATAGATGTAGGGCAAGAGCGCCAAAGCCAGCCCGACGCCATAGGCGCCGGGTTTGCGGATGAGCGCGACGATGCCCATCATCACGCCGGTCGCCACGGTGAGCGCGGCGGAGAAGACCAGAACGATCCCGTCATATTCGGATGACGGGTTCATATAGGTGTTCACAGAGAAGCCGAGAAAGATCAGGAAGTCGGCGGACGCGACGAGCCAGAAAGCTCTCGGCAGCGTCACGATCCGCGCGATGCCCGCCGGTTGCGTTGCGTCAGCCATCCCCTTGCCCCGTTTATGCGCGCCCGACGGTCAGCATCGGCACGAAACAGGCGCCAATCAAGCCTCCGGGGTCACACGGCGGCGCGCTTTGCCGCTTTGAAACCCGGCATACCTACCCTATGTATAGCGCTCGCTATCGAACCCCTAGATTCATGACCTCCACAAACCCTCCTGCTATCAACATCGAGCATTTGCGCAAGGAATACCGCACCGGCACCGTTGCCGTGGAGGATTTGACCCTGCAGGTGCAGCCCGGCGATTTCTTCGGCTTTCTCGGCCCCAACGGCGCGGGCAAGTCCACGACCATCCATTGCATCACCGGCATCGCGAAGCCGACCAGCGGCAAGATCGAAATTTTCGGCATCGACGCGGTGAAGGATTATCGCGAGGCGCGCCGCCAGATCGGTTTGTCGCCGCAGGAATTCAACGTCGACACTTTCGCCACCGTCACGCAGATCGTGGATTGGATGGGCGGCTATTTCGGTTTGCGCGAGGCGGAGCGCAAGGTGCGCACGGATTTGCTGATCAACAAATTCGACCTCACCGCGCATGCCAAGAAAACCTTCCGCGAACTTTCCGGCGGGTTGAAGCGCCGCGTCGTTCTGGCCCGCGCGCTGGTGCATGATCCGAAACTTCTGATCCTCGACGAGCCGACGGCGGGCGTGGACGTCGAATTGCGTCTGGATCTGTGGCGTTATCTTCAGGAACTCAATCGCGAAGGCAAAACCATATTGCTGACCTCGCACTATCTCGAAGAAATTGAGCGGCTGTGCCGCACCATCGCGATCATCGGCAAGGGCCGCATCGTGCGCGAAGGGCCAAAGGAAGATTTCTTCACCGTGCCCGGCGGATTGGAGCAGGCCTATCTGGCCGCGACCGGCGCACCGGCAGTTCACGCCGCGGCAGGTGCGGCATGACCGGGCGCATGGGCATCAACTGGATCGGGTTGTGGACGATCATCCGCCGCGAATGGAGCCGCGTCTGGCGCGTGCCGATACAGGCGTTCATCGCGCCGTGGATTTCAGCGCTGATGTTCATTTTCATCTTCGGCTATGTGGTGGGCGGCAATATCCGCCACATCGCGGGGCACCGCTATGTCGAATTCGTGCTGCCCGGCGTGCTGATGCTGAACGTCGTCAACGCCGCGTTCCTGCAATCGACCTCGCAGATCTATTTCCAGCGCTTCCTGCGTTACATCGAGGAAACGCTGGTGTCGCCGCTGTCTTATGTCGAGATGATCATCGGCTCGCTGGCCATGACCATCGTGCGTTCGGTCGTCACCGCGCTGGGCATATTGCTGATCGGCGTCGTCTTCAATGCGACCAGCATGTATAACATTTTCGAATTCCTGTTCTGGATCGTCAGCGTATCTGTGATCTTCGGATTGCTCGGCATCATGGTCGCGCTATGGGCCAACAATTTCGAGCAGTTGACGATGCTCAACGTCTTCCTGATCGGGCCGCTGTCCTTCATGGGCGGCGTGTTCAACACGGTGTCGATGTTGCCGCCGGGGCTGCGCTGGATCGCCTACGCCAATCCGTTCTTCTACTTCATCAACGGGTTGCGCCATTCGATGATCGGCTTCAACGAAGCGCCCGAAGGACTGGGCGTCGCGGTAACGCTCGGCCTGATCGTGGTGCTTGGCGGCATAACGTGGCGGCTGTTCTCGATAGGGTATGGGTTGAGAGAGTAGTTAGTGGCGAGTGATCGCGACTAAAATAGCGATGCCGATAGCGCAGAACCCCAAATAGGCGAACCGGCCTCGCAATGTTTTTGGTCGCCAATCCAACCCTGAGGGCCAAATACCGTGGCGTATTGGGCTGACATAATAAGCGGCCAACGTCAGCACCAGAACAGCTATCAGCACGACAATTATCATTGTTTGAGTTTAGACTTTGTATTCGTAAAATCTAGCCGACGGTGGCACGTCGTCGTCCATGGCCCGGACGCACGCTGACGTCGCGCGCAGCGAGCGGATCACCGCATTCTGAGCAGGTGAGCACCGAACGGAAATCGTGTCCGCAGACCTTGTGCGTGTGGAGCAAAGGCGGGCCTTTTCTGCCCGCATAATATTTGTCGCCCCAATGTACGAGGCTGATAATCACGGGATAAAGCTCCAGCCCCTTTTCCGTCAGCCGATATTCGAAGCGCGGCGGATTATCCTGATAGGGCGCCTTGGCGAGGATGTCTTCGTCCACCAACAGCGCCAGCCGCTCCGACAACACGCGCCGCGCGATGCCGAGTTTGCTTTCAAATTCGTCGAAACGTCGCGTGCGCAGGAACGCCTCGCGCAGCACCAGCAACGTCCAGCGATCCCCCAGCACTGCCAGCGAACGGGCGAGCGAGCAATCTTCCTTGGCGAGCGATTCCCAGCGCATCTTTCTCTTTCGTCATCGCCCGGTCCTTCGCTTTTTGCGAAGGGTCCGGGCGACCCAAATTCCTTTTTCGTCCGCAAAATGGGTCACCCGGATCGCGCGTATGAAACGCGCGACCGTGTGATGACAAACTATAGAGTTGACTAAGTCTTAAATCAAGACTTACTGTCGGGCAGAAACGAAAAGGTGGGCCATGACCAAACGCAATGCCACGGCCGCGATCATCGGCGCGGGAGACTATATCGGCTCCGCCATCGCCAAGCGTTTTGCGCGCGAGGGTTACACCGTGTTCGTCGGTCGCCGCAGCGCCGACAAATTGGAAACGCTCAGGAAAGAGATTGAAGCAGAGGGCGGCACATGCGTCGCGCGCGGACTTGATGCGCGCAAGGAAGAAGACGTCACAAACTTCCTCAACGAGGCCGACGCTCATGCGCCGCTGGAAGTGTGCATCTTCAATCCCGGCGCGAACGTGAATTTCCCGTTGCTGGAAACCACCGAGCGCGTATTCCGCAAAGTGTGGGAGATGGCGTGCTATGGCGGCTTTCTCACCGGGCGCGAGGCGGCGCGGCTGATGTTGCCACGCGGCAAAGGCACGATCCTGTTCACCGGCGCGACGGCATCGCTGCGTGGCGGTAAAGGCTATGCGGCCTTCGCCTCTGCCAAGTTCGGCCTGCGCGCGGTGGCGCAGAGCATGGCGCGTGAACTCGGCCCGCAGAATATCCACGTCGCGCATCTCATCATCGATGCCGGCGTCGATACCGCTTTCGTGCGCGACCGTATCAAGGCGCGCGGCGGCGATCCCAATACGTTGCCGCCCGATACGCTGATGGAGCCGCAATCGGTGGCCGACGCCTATTGGTATCTGCATGCGCAGCCGCGCGATGGCTGGACGCACGAACTCGACCTGCGGCCTTATGGGGAGACATGGTGATGCCACGCGTGGAATTTCTGTTCGACTTCGGAAGCCCCAACGCCTACTTCGCGCATAAGGTCATTCCCGGCATCGAGAAACGTACGGGCGCGACATTCGACTATGTGCCGGTGCTGCTGGGCGGCATTTTCAAACTCACCGGCAACCAGGCGCCGGCCATCGCCTTCGGCAATATCAAAAACAAGATGCCGTATGAGATGCTGGAGTCGCAGCGCTTCGTGAAGAAGCACAATCTCACGAACTACAAATTCAATCCAAACTTTCCGGTGAACACGCTGGCGCTGATGCGCATGGCGGTGGCGGCGCAACAGATAGGAATCCTGCCGCGCTATGCCGAGGCCGCGTTCCATTTCATGTGGGAGGAGCCGCGCAAGATGGACGACCCCGCGATCATCCACGCCGCGCTGACGGAAGCGGGCCTCGATGCCGACGCGCTGCTCGCCGCCGCGCAGACGCCGGAGGTGAAGCAGGGGCTGATGGCCAACACCGAACGCGCCGTCGCGCGCGGCGCCTTCGGCAGCCCCACCTTCTTCGTCGGTGACGAGATATTCTTCGGCAAGAACACGCTGCGCGATGTCGAGGAGGAGATAAAAATCACCATGGCCACATGATCCGGCCACCCAACCCCAAAATCACCATGGCCGCATTTAATGCGGCCACCCAGTAAGCGCGCCCGCGCGCTTAAATGAGTCTTCTTTGCTCGCTGCCGCTCGCTTGCTGGGTGGCCGGGTCAAGCCCGGCCATGGTGATATGATAGTGGACTTTCCCGCCTGCCACCCCCTATCTTCCCGGCCGTGCGCGACATATTAAGGCCCGAATTCTGCTACAGATTCGGCTCTCGCCATGAACCAACCGGAAGCCCAGGGGTTTAAGCCACGATGAAACGCCTTCTTTCCCGATTCTCGGCCGCCGCGGCGGTCAGCCTGTTTTGTGTCGCCGCAGTTCCGGCCTCCGCCGATACGCCCCTGCAACTTGGTGCTTACTCGTCCTGGACGGCATTCGTGGTCGGAACCGGCGACAGCAAATCCTGCTACGCGATCGCGCGGCCCCAATCGAGCGAACCGGCGAAAGCCAAGCGCGATCCGATCGCCTTCCTCGTCACCGACTGGCCGGCCCGCAAGGCGAAGGCTGAGCCGGAAGTGGTTCCCGGTTATCAGTTCAAGGACGGCAGCGCGGCAAGCGCGCAGGTCGGCGCCGACAAGTTCGACTTCTTCACCAAGAACGATGGCGGACAGGGCGGCGCGTGGGTGAAGGCGACGGCTGACGAGGCGCGTCTTGTCGCCGCGATGCGCAGCAACGGCCAGATGGTCGTCACCGGCGTCTCCAAGCGCGGGACGATGACGCATGACACCTATTCGCTGGCCGGCTTCTCCGATGCGGTGGACAAGATCCACGCGGCCTGCGGGATGTGATGAATTGATTCACGCGGAGGCGCGGAGCC
>DATCFN010000370.1:0-20250 GCA_036509475.1 Rhizomicrobium sp.
TGGACGTGCAGGCGCTCTGTGGTGCCTTGTAGAGACGAGCGGTCATTTCCAGCACCGCGCGCTCGACGACCGAGCGAACGGCTAGCTGAACCGGCTCCAACGCGCTTTCGCCGACGCTGGCGTTGAAGAAGGTGTGGCCGAGGAAGTCGAACACGCCGGCCTGGATCTGACGGCCGATGATCTGCTTCTGGTAGGAGATCACGTCCACGACTTCGAGCGTGCTGGTATCGACGAGACGCAGGTCGAGCCCGACGTTCATCACATACATGTTGCCGCCGATCGTGGCGCTCTTGGTGCCCGAAACGCCGCTGCCGTCGGCGTTGGCGCCTTCCGAGCGAATGTTGAAGTTGAGTTCGGTGATGCCGCCGACGACGTAATAGTCAGAGCCCGGGATCGAGCCCGCGAAAATCCTGCGGTAATCGCCGCCCGGCTGTTGCGGGACGCCCTGTGCCGACGAAGCGTCGCCGCCGATCAGCTTGTTGTTGGCGTATTTCAATTCCATCTCGGCGACCGAGGTGTCGAAACGTTCGACCAGCGGCACGCCGGCTTTGGCCAGCGCGCTCATCGCCATCAGGGCGGCGCCCTGGGTGATCTCGCGGCCGGAATTGTCAGCCGAAACCTTGCCCGTGTAGTCGGCGATCTGGCCGACGGCGATGCGCACGGGACGGGCACGGGTATAGCTGGCCATGCACCGCAGTGCATCGGAATAGGGTGTTTCGTTGGCGATCACCGGCGAGCCGCCGATGGGTGCCGTGTAGCGACCAGTTTCCGTGCTGGCTTCGGGGGTGATGCAGCCGGAAAGGGCAATGGCTGCAAGTCCGAAGATCAGGGGCCTGATCAAATGTTTACGTCCGCGCGAAGTCATGGGAGGGGCTTCCCTTCTTTCTCTCAAAAATCAGTGGCCGTTCATGTCCACTGTGGCAGTCTGGTTTCCGTTGTTGGTCTGTCTGGAATTCACGATCACAGTGTTGTTGTTGCCGGTGGTCACGACGTTCAGTGAATTGCCTATTGCAGATGCCGTGCCGTAGCCGACGCCCGACGACGTGCCATTTCCGCTCAACCCGCTCATTTGCTGAACGCCGGACTGTTGGCTCATCTGTGAACTGGTGAACTGGCCGTTGACGACCGTCAGATTGCCGTTGCCGTCGCGCAAAGACGGGTTGACGGTCGCGTTTTCCTGGCCAGCAGCCATGCCGTAGTTTGAATTGTAGGTTGCCGCGTTGCTGTAATCCGTCGCGTGCGCTCCGCCTGCTGCTGCGATCGCGAAAAGAGCAGCAAAACAAGCGGTTTTGATGGTGTTCGACATGGTTATGGCCTTTGATCTCGAAGTATCAAGAGCAACCGCTGTGCCAGACCCTAACCGGCGTTAAGCACCACGCTTGTTTCAAAGCGAGACGAAGCCGACTAGATTCGCTGCACCCACATCACTCGAGGCATTTCGCTTGGCCACGCTGGAATTCTTTTTCGATTGTTCCTCGCCCTGGACCTATCTCGCGTTCACGCGCATCCATGACGTCATCGCGCGCACCAAGGCGACCGTTGTCTGGCGTCCCATTTTGGTTGGCGGTGTCTTCAATGCGGTCAATCAGGACGTCTACGAACGCCGCGCCAACCCCGACAAGCGCAAAGCGTCCTATTCCGGGAAAGACCTCCAGGACTGGGCGCGTCTCGCGAATCTCAAAATCGGACAGCCCAAGCCGTTTCCTGTGAACGCCGTTCTCGAAATGCGCTGCTGCCTGGCGGCTGACGAGCAGGGCAAGCTCGTTCCGTTCGCGCGGGCTGCCTTCGAAGCCTATTGGGGTGCGTTGAGAGATGTCAGCCAGGCTGCCGTGATCGGCGACGTTTGCAAGTCGGCCGGTCTTAACGCTGATGAGATTCTGCAACACGCGGCCGCGCCGGAGATCAAGGAAAGACTGCGCAGCAACACGGACGAAGTCATTGCGCGGGGCGGCTTCGGTTCGCCGACCATGTTCGTGAACGATACCGATATGTATTTCGGCAATGACCGGCTGCCGCTGGTCGAAGCGGCGCTGGCGCGCACGGATTGATCGACAATGAATGCCATGATTCCGCCGGAGGAAATCCCCGAGGCTCGTGAACCCTTTTTGCGGATTCCCATCGCGGTAAGCATTTTGGGCGGGTTGCTGCTGGCCATCTATGGCCTTTGGAGCATTGCACCGGCGGCGCTCCAGGAAAGCATCCTTGAGAATTATGCCTTCATTCCCGCACGCTATTCGCCCGCATTTCTTGCGGCGCATGGTTCCGATGGCGGCTCGTTGGTCGATCGCGCTTTGCCGTTTGCCTCTTACATCTTCCTGCATGGGAGCTGGACGCATGTAATCTTCAATACCGTTTGGCTGCTCGCATTCGGTCCAGTAGTCGCGCGCCGCTTTGGGATGCTGCGCTTCTTTGTCTTCTTCCTTATATGCGGTGTCGCCGGGGCGGCGTTTCAACTCGTTTGCAATTGGGCCTCACGGGAGGCGATCATCGGAGCCTCGGCGGCGATCTCAGGGCTGATGGCAGCAGGCTTTCGGCTCATCGGGCGCGAAGGCTCAGTATTCGGTCCGCCGCAGCCAATGGCGCCCATCCTCTCGCGTCAAATCCTGATGTTTTCCGGCGTTTGGGTCGCCATCAATATCGTGGCCGGCGTGACCGGCTTGGGCGCGGGTCCGGGCATCCAGCTTATCGCTTGGCAGGCCCATCTCGGCGGCTTCGCGGCTGGGTTGTTGCTGGCCGGACGATTTGATCCCTTTATCCGCTTGAACCAAACCGGCGAATGATCAGTTAAGGTATAAGGAATACAACGGCATCGCAGGGAGATATCCATGAGCGACAACACAACCGGCAGCGGCGCCCAAGCCGTCCCCCCGCCGCAGCCGCAGACCGCGCATCCGCCGTTCCCCGCTGTTCGGCTTTTCTACGCGGTTGGTTTTGGCATCCTCGCCTATATCGTTCTTTTCGCGCTGTTTGCCATCAGTGTGGTCCAGTTTGTGGTGCTTGCGATCAATGGCCGTGTGAACGACGAATTGAAGGGCTTTTCGATCAATCTGGTGCAGTATCTGTGGGAATTGATCGCTTTCATCACTTTCGTGCGCGATGAACAACCGTTCCCACTCGGGCCATTCCCCCGGCATTCCTGAAGGTCACGCCGCGCTGAAGCTTTTCCAGCTCGCGCCGGATCGCATCCATCTCAATCATGGCGGCTATGGCGCCGTGCCCGAGGTGGTAAGCGCCACGCAGGATCGTTTTCGCGTGCTTATCGAATCCGACCCCACAAGTTTCTTCACCGATGTTTTGCCGGATGAGTTGCGCAAGCTGGCGGCCCTTGCCGCACGGAATTTTGGCGGCGCGGCGCAGGATTGGGTCTTCTGTGAAAATGCGACAAGTGCTGTAAATTCGGTACTTTCTTCTTATCCATTGAAAAACGGAGATGAAATTCTCACCACATCGCACGCCTATGGCGCAGTGCTGAAAGCCATGCAGGTTTGGGCAGAACGAAGAAATGCAAAAGTTGCCGTCGCTGAATTGCCCGCGATCATAGAAAGTGAGGATCAGGTCGTTGAAATCGTCACGCGCCACTTCACTGCCAACACAAAGCTTCTCATCATTGACCACATCACATCGCCGACGGCGGCCGTTTTCCCCGTTGCGCGTATTGCGAAGGCCGCGCGGGCGGCCGGTGCCGCCACTCTGGTCGACGGCGCGCATGCGGTGGGTCAGGTCGTGGTTGATGTCGAGGCCATCGGCGCGGATTGGTACACGGGCAACGCACACAAATGGCTCTTCGCCCCTAAAGGATGCGGTCTTCTATGGACCGCCCCCAGTCGTCAAGGCAGTACGCTGCCGGTGATCCTTTCGCATGGCGCAAGGGACGGCTACGCGCAGGCGTTCGATTGGATCGGCACCCGCGATGTGACGGCGTGGCTTTGCTTCAAAGCGGCAACAGAAGCACACGAAAATCTTGGTGGAATTGACTTAATGGCCCGCAATCGCGCTTTGGCCGCTCGGGCGGCCGCTTTTCTTTCGGCAAACCTCAAAAAACCGCTGAGCGCGCCCGGTACGATGTGCGAAGCGATGGCGTCCATCCAAATCGGGGCGGCCCCGCCCGGGACGGCTCTTGGTGACCAGATACGCCGTCTGCTTCTTCGCGAAGCCGGTATCGTACTTCCGATATTTTCTTTCGCCGGCAGTGTCTGGTTACGGATTTCCGCTCAGATTTACAATGAGATAGGCGATTACGAGCGCCTCGCACAGGCGTTGCCCAAAGTCCTTGCACAATTCGATCTGCTGTAAATGATGGTGGCGCGTTTTCGAAAAACGGGTTTGGCCGCATCGCGTTGTTAAGACTTGCGAAAGCCAGTGTTGCATTAGCGGCACAAGCCTTTGAACAAATGATGCCGGAAGAATGGGTCCGCGGATAATCTACTTGCCGGGTTCCAAGAGCTCGGCCAATCTCCCCAATGCGAAAATAGACTGCGTGGCTATCCGGGATTGGGAAGACACGTGGCATCAGGCACTTCGCCGCCAGGCGAATACGAAACACGGGGAGCTCATAAAAATGTCGTCCATGCGTTCGAATCGGACCACGCGGTCTTTGACGTTCATCAGCACCTTGCTGCTCACGACCGCGCTCGCCGCGCCGGCGTTTGCGCAAATCGAAGAGGTGGTCGTCACCGCCCAGAAAAAATCTGAAGACATCCAGACCGTTCCGATCGCGGTTACGGCCTATACGGCCGAAGACCTGAAGGCGCATCAGATCAAACAGTTTAAAGATCTGCAGTTCGCGACCCCGAACGTCACCTATTCGCAGGCCAACTTTGGCGGCGCCAACTTCCAGATTCGCGGTATCGGCATCACGGCCGTCGGCGGCGGTTCAGAATCCGGCGTTGCGATCAACTTCGCCAACGTATTCCTCGCGGGTGCCGCGCCGGACGGTGCGACCTTCTACGATCTTCAGGATCTTGAAGTTCTTCGCGGGCCGCAAAGCACCCTGTACGGACGCGGCGCGACCGGCGGTACGGTGAACATCAGCCCCATTCGCCCCGACCTAGACACGGCCAGCGCGCAACTTGATGCGCAGTACGGCAACTACAACGGTTACGAAGTTAAAGGCGCCGTCAATCTTCCGATCGTCGCCGGCCAATTGGCCGCGCGCGTTGCCGGCGACATCGTCTATCACAGCGGATTCACCGAAAATATCGCTGACGGTTCGCATCAGCAGGATAACAGCCAGTATTCGGTTCGTGGTTCGGTTCGTTGGGAACCGACGGATCGTACGACCATCGACTTCCTTGGTCAGTTTTCGAAGGAACAAGACTCCCGCGGCCGCGCTGACAAGGAGCTTTGCAATCCCGATCCGACGGGCGTGCTGGGTTGTACGCCTGGCGCACCGGAGACAGGCGCTCTCAATCTGAACGCGACCTATCTGTCCATTCTCGCGGGCAAGGAAGGTCTCGAAGGCACGCTTGGTCCGGCATTCGGGCTGGCGACCGCTAAAGGCCTCGCTGCAAACCCCGCCTTCACAGGTCTTCCGGGCGCGACGGCAGCTCTGGGCGGGTTCCTCGGCGCCGCGACGACGGGCGGAAACGTTCCGGCTCTTCTGGCAGCGCTACCGACGAATACGCCGCTTAACGCGGCTATCAGCGGCGCGATCTCCGCGTCCTATCTCGGCGGAAATGCCGCTGGTGTGGGCCTCGGTGCAGCCATTGGTCTGACCAGCACGGCAGTGCCGTTCGTGGCTGATCCGGCTTCCAACCCGAAAAGCTATCGTCAGGTCAATGACGACTTCAATCCGGTGAACAAGCAGCAAGACAACTTCATGTCGATGGAGGTGAAGCAGAATATCACCAACTGGCTGGATGCGGATTTCGTCGGCGGCTATGACCATGGCGGCTATTTCAACCAGCAGAGCTATACCAACACGTCCGGTCCGTCGCTGAACGCGGCTGGCCCGGGTACGCTGCAGATTGCGGAGGCCACATTCCTTGGTGGCCTCGTCGGAAATCCCGCTCTGGGCGGCAGCCCGGCGCTTGAGGCGGCCTACGCGCCGTTCTTTGCGCATGCTGGCGAATTGCCGGTTTCGGCGTTCCACAATCTGGGCATCAGCAGTGGCGCGGTCGCACGTTACTCGCCCAACATCTCGTCCAACGACCAGGCGGACGGCAATGCGTCCCAACTTTCGGCCGAGTTGCGGTTCACTTCAAAATTCGAAGGTCCGCTCAACTTCATGATCGGCGGCTATTATCTGTCACAGCAATCCAATACCGATTACTATGTCGGCTCCAACTCATTGGACTATGCCGGTATCGTGCTTGGTGGCCTGACATCCGCGACGACGCCGGGATTGGGCACCATTCCTAGCCTGATCGGTCCGTCTTATTACCACAACTTCGGCCGTAACATCGATCTGACGTCGCAATCAGCGTTCGCCGAAGTCTATTATGACATCGTCCCGGATCTGCTGAAGTTGACCGTCGGTGGGCGCTACACGTCGGACGAAAAGTCGGAAGCTACCCGCATCGCGGTCATCAGCGGCTTTATCCCGATCGGTACTTCGAACGAAAATACCGGCGTGACGAATGCCGGCGTGCCTTTCGACCATCAGCACGGCAGGTTTGACAGCACGACGGGTCGTGTGGTGCTCGACTACACGCCGAAGCTGGACTTCACCGACCAGACGCTGATCTACGCTTCTTATTCGCGTGGCTATAAGGCCGGCGGCTTCAATCCGGGCATTCAAGCCGGTGCGGGTGCTGGTCTGTCACCGACGTATGGTCCGGAATCGATTGACGCTTACGAGTTGGGCACCAAGAACGTCCTGCTCGACGGCCATCTGCAGGCCAATGCCGACGTCTGGTATTACAACTACCAGGGTCTGCAGGTGTCTGCGATTATCGACAACACGTCGATCAACCAGAACATCGCAGCGCGCCTGTACGGCGTGGAAGGCGAGTTCGTCTGGTTGCCGACCGACAATCTTCAGTTCAACCTGAACATTGCGGACACGCATAGCGGCATCACCAACACGGCGGAAGTCGATCCTCGCAATCCGACGGGCCGCGATCCGCGCGCCATTCTGGTCAAGGACAACTCGCTCACCGCGTCCGCGAACCAGAACTGCGTGATCTACGATCTGAACGCCGGCCACGCGACGCCGCAATTGCCGACGGGCTTTACCTTGGTGCCGTCGCCGACCGGTGGATTTGCCCAGGCCCAGTTCGTTGCGCCTCCGGGCGGTATCAACGCGCTGACAGGTCAGGGCGTCGCCGCAGCGGCGTTCGGCAGCTGCAGTCCTTCGCCGCAGCTCGCAGCGTTCCTTGCCGCGCAGGGCTATTCGGAAAGCGACCCGAATGTGAAGGGAAGCTCGATGACCGGCGCGCCGGAAAGCTTGAATGGCAATCAGCTGCAGCAGACCCCGAACATGACGATCAGCGTCGGCGTTCAGTACACATTCAACTTGGATGGCGGTTACACTCTTGTGCCGCGCGCGGACTACTACTGGCAGTCGCATATGTGGGGCCGCATTTTCCACGATCCGGCTGACCTGATTAAGTCTTGGGACGTGGCCAATGCTCAGCTGACTCTGAATTCGCCTGACAAGGACTGGTATGTCGGCGCGTTCGTCAAGAACGCCTTCGATAAGACCTATGTCACCGGCGAATATCTGACGAGTTCGTCGTCGGGTCTGTACACGAACGCCTTCGTTGGCGATCCGCGGACCTACGGCGTGCAAGCCGGTATCCATTTCTAAGCCAGAGACTTAGAAAATCAGGAAGGGCGCCGGTTTCCGGCGCCCTTTTTGTTTGTCCAAATCGATGCAAAATCGAACGTCCCAACGACACCAAATCGGGAGAAGCTCCACCATGGAGATGCGCAATATCGGAAAGTCGGGGCTCAGGGTTTCCCTAGTGGGTCTCGGCTGCAACAATTTCGGAGCACTCGACGTGGAGGCTTCACGCAAGGTTGTTCACCGTGCGCTGGATCTCGGCATAATCCTGTTCGATACGGCGGATATCTACGGCAACAAGGGTGGCTCGGAAGAACAGCTGGGCATCATCCTGGGCGAACGGCGCAAAGACATTGTGCTTGCGACCAAGTTCGGCATGCCGATGAGCGAAACCAAGACGGGCGCATCGCGGCGCTATATCGTGCAAGCCGTCGAAGGCAGTTTGAAGCGTCTCAAGACTGACTGGATCGATCTCTACCAACTTCATCAACCCGATCCGAATACGCCCATCGAAGAGACGCTTGGCGCGCTCAACGATCTCCTGCATGCCGGAAAGATCCGCTATATCGGCTGCTCCAATATGAAGGCGTGGGCTGTTGTCGATTCGCGCTGGACGTCGCGGACGCGAGGCTTGGCCGCATTCATTTCCGCGCAGGACGAATACAGTCTGCTGGTGCGCGACATCGAAGCTGAATTGCTACCCGCGCTCGAACACGAAGGCATGGGATTGCTGCCCTACTTCCCCCTCGCCAGCGGCATGCTCACCGGCAAGTACAAACGCGGCACGGAAATGCCGGCCGGAACGCGTCTCGCTCGAACGAAACGGCTTGCCGACCGCTATATGACGGACGCGAATTGGCAGATCGTCGACCAGCTTTCAGACTTCTGCGCGGCGCGCAATCGGTCGATGCTTTCGCTGGCCTTCAGTTGGCTGGCGTCGCGGCCCTATCTCTCCAGCGTCATCGCCGGCGCGACAAGGCCGGAGCAGATCGAGCAGAACGTCGACGCGGTGAACTAGAAGCTCTCGCCCGACGAACTTGCCGAAGTGAACCGGATAACGGCAAAGCGCTGAATTACTCCGCCGGCTGCGCCGTTGCCGGGCGCCGGCGCGCGCCGCCGCGGCTGAGCCGCGTACCAAGCCGGTCCAGATAGATATAGATCACCGGCGTGATGTAGAGCGTCAGCAATTGCGACAGCAAAAGTCCGCCGACCACCGCAAGACCCAGCGGCTGGCGCGTCTCGCCGCCTTCGCCAAAACCAAACGCCAGCGGCAGCGTGCCCATCAACGCCGCCATCGTCGTCATCATAATGGGGCGGAAGCGGATGATCGCAGCCTCGAAGATTGCGATCTCCGGCGGCACGTGCTCGTTACGTTCGCGCTGCAACGCGAAGTCGATCATCATGATCGCGTTCTTCTTCACGATACCGATCAGCATGATCATGCCGACAAAGGCGTAAAGACTGAGCGGCACACCGAACAGCCACAGTGTGATCAACGCGCCCACCGCAGCTGACGGCAGACCCGACAAGATCGTCAGCGGGTGAATGAAGCTCTCATAAAGAATGCCAAGGATAATGTAGACGGTGATGATGGCGATGAGGAGCAGCACGCCCATATTGCTCATCGAGCTCTGAAACGCCTGTGCCGTGCCCTGGAAGCTCGCTGTCACGGTGTCCGGCACATCAAGCGTTTGTTGCACCCTCCCGATGGCGGTCACGGCATCGGAAAGTGCCACGCCAGGCGAGAGGTTGAACGAAATCGTCACCGACGGGAGCTGACCCAGATGATTCACGCTGAGCGCTTCTGTTCCGGCGGCGAGTTTCGTTACGGCCGATAGCGGCACCAGATTGCTGGATGATGCACTGACGATGCTTCCCGTCGTCGAGGACGCGCCGCTGTTGCCGGAAATAGCCGACGCATTGGACAGGTTCGTCGAGGATATGTAGAGCCGCGAAAGATCGAACATGTGCTCCTGATATTGCGGCAGAAGCTCGAGCATCACCCAGTACTGGTTGGACGCGCCATAGATCGTCGAAATCTGTTGGCCACCGAATGCCGCACCCAACGCCGATTCAATTGCGGACGGTGTCACGCCATAAGCGGCGGCTTTGTCACGATCGATGGTGACATTCACCGACGGCGCCGTGATGTCGAGATCGGTGTTGACGTCCTTGAAGTCCGGCTCTTTCGACAGCGCCGCCTCAAGCTGGAGCGCATAGCTCTGCAGCTCGTCCTGATCGAGATCCTGAAGCGTGTACTGATACTGCGCTTTCGACTGTTGGCCGCCAATCGGAATCGCCGGCGGGTTCTGCATGAAAACCTGAACACCCGGAATACCGGAGAGCTTTGGACGCAGTTCCGTGATGATGTCGTCCGCCGACATGGAGGAGAAGCATAGGAATTTGCCAATCCAGCATTTGTGCTGCCGCTTGTCGGCCAGCTTGAACAGCAGCGTGCCGGTGTTGACGCCGGAGCGGGAGCCGCCGCCGCCCACGAAGGACATCACCATCTGCACATTGGGATCTTTTTGCGCGATGGCCGCGACTTGCGTCTGATATTGCAGCATTTTGCTGAAGGACGTGCGGTCAGAGGCCTGTGTCGATGCGCGGATCTGACCAGTGTCCTGACTCGGAATAAAATCGGTCTTGGAATACATGAAGAGGAGCACGGTGGCTGCGAGGCTCGCGAAGAAGACAGCAAGAATAAAGCCGCGGTGCTCCAAGCTCCATTTCAGCGTGCGCTCGTAAAAGCCCTGCACGCTGTTGAACGCGTCTTCCGACACGCGATAGAATTTGCCATGTTCCGCACTTTTGCCGGGCTTGATGAAACGACTGCACAGCATTGGTGTCAGCGTCACGGAGACGATGCCAGAAACGACAATGGCCAAAATGATGGTGACGGCGAATTCGTGCAGCAAACGGCCAACAATGCCGCCCATGAAGACGATCGGAATGAACACCGCTGCCAGGGAAACGGTCATTGACAGAATGGTGAAACCGATTTCGCGCGCGCCCTTGATGGCCGCATCGAAAGGCTTCTCGCCTTCTTCGACGTGGCGGACGATGTTCTCCAGCATGACGATGGCGTCGTCCACGACGAATCCCACCGACAGCGTCAGCGCCATCAGCGAGAGGTTGTCCATGCTGAAGCCGAGAAACGCCATGCCCGCGAATGTGCCGATGATGGTAATCGGCAACGCAATAGACGGAATGATCGTTGCCGACAGGGTGCGCAGGAACAGGAAGATCACCATCACCACCAGCAGGCCGGCGATGAGCAGCGTGATCTGCACGTCGTTGATCGAGCCACGGATAGACTCGCTGCGATCATAGATGGTGGTCAGCTTCACGGACTTGGGCAGATTGGTCAGGAACTTCGGAATGACCTTGTTGATCGAGTCCACGATCTGGATTGTGTTCGAACCGGGCTGGCGCTGGATGGCCAGAACGATGGCGGGATGGCCGTTCAGCGAGCTGCGCACGAGATTGTTCTCGACGCTGTCGATGGCGCGTCCGACATCCTGTATGCGAACCGGCGCGCCGTTCTGATAGGCGACGATCTGTTTGTTATAGGCGGCGGCGTCTTCGAGCTGCCCCTGCGCATGAATCAGCGTCTGCTGCGTCGGGCCGTTCAACTGCCCCGTCGACTGGTTGACGTTCGCGTTTTGAATCGCGGTCGCCACCTGATTGATGCCGATGCCGCGCGCTGCGAGCGCGTAAGGGTCGATCTGGATGCGTGCGGCGTAAATCTGCGAGCCATACACGTTGACCTGCGACACGCCGGTCAGCGTCGAAAGCTGGCGGGCGAGAAGGTTCTCCGCATATTTGTCGACAGCATACATCGGCATCGTGTCGGACTGCATCGCCAGATAGATGATTGGCGCGTCCGACGGATTGACCTTGCGCAAGGTTGGCGGGCTGGGAAGGTTGGTCGGCAATTGCCGCGACGCCGCCTGGATGGCGGTCTGCACATCTTCCGCCGCGCCATCGATATCGCGATCCAGATCGAACTGGATGGTGATGCTGGTCGAACCCTGGCTGCTGGTCGACGTCATCGAGGTGACGCCAGCGATAGTCGAGAACTGGCTTTCCAGTGGTGTCGCTACCGACGACGCCATGGTCGCGGGATCGCCGCCGGGCAGGCTGGCGCTGACCTGAATGGTCGGAAAATCCACATTCGGCAGTTCGCTGACGGGCAGCGTGGAATAGCCGAAGGCACCGAAGATCACCAATGCCGCCATCAGCAGCGTCGTCATGATCGGCTTGGTAATGAACGGTTCGGAGAGGTTCATTGCGCGCCCGCAGGAGCCTGCGCTGTCGATTGCTGGTTGCGCGGCGGGCCCTTCTTGACGACGACTGTGGTGCCTTGCACCACGCGCAACGCACCGTCGGTGATAAGCTTGTCGCCCGGCTTCACCGGTCCTTTCACGGCGGCAATCGTGCCGTCGTCATTGAGCACGGTCACATTGCGCATCTGCGCTTTCATGTCCTTGTCCACGACCCAGACATAAGAACTATCCGGCCCCAGATTCACGGCGTCATGCGGCACGACGACGGCATTGTCGATCTGTCCGAGCGAGACGGTTGTGTCGGCAAGCTGGCCAGGCACCAATACGTTATCAAGATTGGGGAAGGTTGCGCGCAATTCGATCGTGCCGGTCACGTTGCTGACGGTGTTGCTGACGAAATCGACGGGCGCCTTGAGCTTTTCGCCACCTTGTCCCTGTACCTGGATCGCCGCTTCCATCCTGTTTTCCGCCATGCGCTGCTGGATGCGCGGCAGATCGGTTTGCGGCAGGAAGAACGAAACCTTCACCGGATGAATCTGCGCGATGGTAACAAGCGGATTGGTTTGGTTGGCGGCAATCAGATTGCCGATCTGAATCAGGATCGGTCCTGTCTTGCCATCGACGGGCGAGCGCACCGTTGCGTAATTGAGATTCAGCTTGGCGGCGTCAGCGGCTGCTTTATCGGCCGTCACGGTCGCGGCTTCGGCCGCCGCGGTGGCAACGGCCACATCGGTCTGCTGCTGCGATGCCGCGCCGAGTTTGATGAGCGCGGAATAGCGCACCGCATCTTTTTGGTCGCTAACCAGTGTCGCTCGATCGCGCGCGGTTGCGGCCTGCGCCTGATTGAGCGCGGCCTGGAACGGCCGCGGATCCAGCTGGAACAGCACATCGCCTTTTTTGACGATGTCGCCTTCCTTGAAGTTCACCGAGACGATCTGGCCGGAGACCTGTGCGGTCACGGCCACGGTCGCATTGGCGATAATGGTTCCGACGGTGTGTTCTGTGATGATGACGGTCTTGCTCGATGCTTGACCGACGCGCACGGGTGCCGGAGGTGTCTTCTTTTCCGGTACGGGGCTAAAGGCCCCATTCAAATACATGATCGCCAGAATAATGGCCGCGATACCCGCCACGCCCAGGATCAGGCGGGTGCGCGGATTGGCCTGTCGGATGGTGTCCGGAAAACTCTGCACGGCGGCGGGGACGGTCTGCATGGAATCGGGGATCCGAATGTTCATTTTTATACTATTCCGCGAGTTTTAGGACGATCGGGTGCCATGCGATGCCATCGAGCTAACCCGTGGCTCAGCCGGTTGTTGCTTTCCTCGGTCGCTCCCGGCCGTGTCCTAGCACGCTTGCCGCAAATAGCGAGGCACTTCGGAGAAAGAGGCAACACGAGGACAAGCCGGTGCGCTATCTCACGGTTCCCATTGGGAAATGTCGCAATTTGTAGCCGCCGATGGGTGACAGAATTGTAACGATTTTGGGGGCTTGTGGGGGCACCGAAATACCGGCCGCCGGTTCCGGAAAAACGGTGACTGGAGAGGCCTCGCCGAACCTGTTTGCGGTTGCGAAGGGGGCCGTCTATAAGCCGCGCGCTCCCTGACCAGACTGGTTCCTATGGATATCCGTAACATTGCCATTATCGCCCATGTCGACCATGGCAAAACCACGCTGGTGGACCAGCTTCTGAAGCAGTCCGGCTCCGTGCGCGACAACCAGCACATGGACGAGCGCGCCATGGACTCCAACGATCTGGAGCGCGAGCGCGGCATTACCATTCTGGCCAAATGCACCAGCGTTGAATGGGACGGCCACCGCATCAACATCGTCGATACGCCCGGCCACGCCGATTTCGGCGGCGAAGTTGAACGTATTCTGTCGATGGTCGATGGCGTCGTGCTTCTGGTCGATGCGGCGGAATCGGTCATGCCGCAGACCAAGTTCGTTCTCTCCAAGGCTTTGAAACTGGGCCTCAAACCGATTGTCGTCATCAACAAGATCGACCGTCAGGACGCGCAGCCGGACGAGACGCTGGAAAGCATCTACGACCTCTTTCTCGCGCTTGAGGCGAACGATTACCAACTCGATTTCCATGTGCTGTATGCGTCAGGCCGCAACGGCTGGGCGGTTGCCGATCTCAAGGATGATCGCAAAGACCTGTCGCCGCTGTTTGCCAGAATTGTCGCAGACATTCCCACGCCCAAGGCCGCCGAGAAGGCGGGAGATGAATTTCCTTTCACAATGCTCGTCACGACACTGGAAGCGGATCCCTATCTGGGCCGAATTCTGACGGGCCGTATCGAAACCGGCGCCATTACAGTTAACCGCGTCATCAAAGCGCTGGACCGCAACGGCAAAGAACTGGAACGCACGCGCGTCACCAAATTGCTGGCGTTTCGTGGCCTTGCGCGCGTTCCGGTTGCGCGGGTCGAAGCGGGCGATCTCGTCGCCATTGCGGGCCTGCCCCATGCGACGGTTGCCGACACTCTTTGCGACCTGAACGTGGATGAGCCGATCAAGGCTATCCCAATCGATCCGCCGACCTTGGCGATTACCATGTCGGTGAACGATTCCCCGCTGGCCGGGCGCGAAGGCGACAAGGTTCAATCCAGAGTCATCCGCGACCGCTTGCTGCGCGAAGCCGAAGGCAATGTCGCGATCAAGCTGGCTGAAACCGGCGAGGGCGCGTTTGAAGTGGCGGGCCGCGGCGAATTGCAACTTGGCGTTCTGATCGAAACGATGCGCCGCGAAGGTTTTGAGCTTTCGATCTCGCGCCCGCGCGTGTTGTTCCAGACAGACGAAAAGACTGGCGAGAAGCTGGAGCCGATCGAAGAAGTTACCATCGACGTCGACGATCCCTATGCCGGCGTCGTCATCGAAAAAGTCTCGATGCGCAAAGGCGAGTTGCAGGACATGCGCCCGACCGGCGCGGGCAAAACGCGCCTTGTGTTCTTCGCACCGTCGCGCGGCCTCATCGGCTATCACGGCGAATTCCTCACCGACACGCGGGGCACCGGCGTCATCAACCGCATGTTCCACGGCTATGCGCCGTTCAAAGGCACGCTCGAAGGCCGCCGTGAAGGCGTGCTGGTCGCGACCGGCGATGGCGAAGCGGTGGCCTATGCGCTGTGGTATCTGGAAGAACGCGGCAAGCTGTTCGTCATACCCGGCACCAAGATCTATCAGGGCATGATCATCGGCGAACATTCGCGCGACAACGATCTCGATGTGAATCCGCTCAAAGCCAAGCAGCTCACCAACATCCGCACCACGTCGAAGGACGAAGCGGTACGCCTGACGCCCATCGTGCCGATGACGTTGGAGCAGGCCATCGCCTATATCGAGGACGACGAACTCGTTGAGGTGACGCCGCAGTCCATCCGCCTGCGCAAACGCGCCTTGCTGCCGCATCTGCGCAAGCGCGCCAAGGCGGACGCGGAGTAATCACGGCGTCGGTTGCGTCACCGGGCAGCCTTTGTCCGGCGGCGTGTCGCTGTAAGGGTTGCACACCGGCGGCTGCGCGACCGGTGATTCCGTCACGAACTGCGACAGCGCAATAGCGGCATCGGGTTTCGCGCGATCCTGCAGATAGCCCACGCTGGCGAGGCCTTGGTCCATCGCCGCCTGATTGTCCGCGATGATGCCGGCGGTGATCGAGGTCGCGCCTTCGACAAAGGAAAAATCGCAGTCGATTTCCTTGCCGTCCTGTGCCGGCGCGCAATGCCGCCAATAAGCGATGCAGCTTCCATTCACGCAAAGCTTGGATATCTTCGCCGGGTTCAGCGTCTGCGGCGCATCCGTTCCCATACCGAGCGACGCATACCATGCTGGTGTCGTCACGCTGACCACGCCGCCCATGCCCATGTTCTGTATCGCCGCCGTTGAGGTGCCCATCGGCAGGGTGACGCAGAAAATTCCGAAGATCGCGTTGCAGAACATCACTTCGTTCCGGGTTTCAGGCCAAGCCGTCCGGCGATGATGTTGTCCACCATGCGCTTGGGCAGCGAGCCGGTGATGAAATCCTGCAACCCGTTCGGCGACACGGTGTAATGCACTTTGGGATGCGCGAGCGTCAGCGCTTTCCACACCGCATCGCCGATCTTCTCCGGCGGCAATCCCTTGCGGCCGAGATCAAGCATGAACTTCTTGATCGTCGTCATCGCGGACGCATAGGGCGTGTTGTCGTAGCGCGTGGTGTCGATCTGATCGGCTTTGTCCCAGATCGGCGTGGCCACCGCGCCTGGCGCCACCACGATCACGTCGATGCCGAAGATCATCAATTCGCGGCGCAGCGATTCCGAAAATCCTTCGAAACCGAATTTCGAAGCACAGTACGGCCCCATGAACGGATTGGCGTTGCGCCCGCCGACCGATGTGATGTTGACGATGCGCCCAGACTTGCCCTGGCGCGATGTATCGGCGCCGAGCAATGGCGCGAAAGCTTGCGTCACGATCAACTGCCCGGTGAGATTGACTTCGAGCTGGTTGCGAAATTCGTCCACGTCGAGATAGAGCAGCGGCCCCGCGACAGCGATGCCGGCGTTGTTGACGAGGCCATCCAGGGTGGCGTTGCTGAGCGTCGCCGCCACGGCATCGGCCGCCTTGCCGACCGCCGCCGCATCCGTCACGTCGAACAGCAGAGGCGCGAAGTTCGTACCGAACTCTTTCGACAACCGGTCTGCGTCGGCCTGTTTGCGCACGCTGCCGAAGACGCGAAAGCCTTTTGAGATGAGAACTTTCGTGCAACCCCAACCGATCCCGGTCGAAGCCCCCGTGACGACTACAGATTTCATGCCCATCCCCATCGCTGATCCGGCGACAATATAGACATTTTTGGCACGCGGAGGCGCGGAGACGCGCGGACGCTTTTTTGGACCGGGAGGTGGAATTGCCGCCGCGCCCTGATATGAGGGCATGATGACCATCGACAAGAACGACATCGCTTTCGCGCACAAACTCGCCGACGAGGCCGGCCGCGTGATCCGGCCCTATTTTCGCCAGCGTATCCGCGTGACCGACAAGGGCACCACGGGTCCCAAGCCGGTGTTCGATCCGGTGACCGATGCCGACCGCGGCGCGGAAGACGCGATGCGCCGGTTGATCGCCGCCGAAAGGCCCACCGATGGTATCCTCGGCGAAGAGCAGGGACACCAAACCGGCACCAGCGGGCGCACCTGGATTCTGGATCCCATCGATGGCACGCGGGCCTTCATCACCGGCCGTCACACCTGGGGCACGCTGATCGCGCTGCATGACGGCGAGCGCCCGGTTCTGGGCGTCATCGACCAGCCGATCCTGAACGAACGGTTCATCGGCCATAGCGGCCGCGCCGAATTCATCACGGCGGAAGGGCG
Organism: Rhizomicrobium sp.; assembly: GCA_036509475.1. Lineage (GTDB taxonomy): Bacteria > Pseudomonadota > Alphaproteobacteria > Micropepsales > Micropepsaceae > Rhizomicrobium. The sequence goes on from DATCFN010000370.1 coordinate 17,373, forward strand.
CGAGGCGTTGAAAGTTCGTCCCTGCGCGTCGCTGGCCGATGCGGTGGTGTCGACGACGCATCCCTGGGGCTATTTCGATCGCGCGCAACGCACCGCCTTCGAGAATCTCTGCAACGCCAGCCGGATGAGTTATTTCGGCGGCGATTGCTATGGCCATGCGCTGCTGGCGATGGGTTTCATCGACGTCATCGCGGAAAGCCGCCTCGCGCCGTGGGACATCGCGGCGATTATTCCCGTCGTCGAGGGCGCGGGCGGCATCGTGAGTGACTGGGACGGAAATGCGTTTGCCGTCGGCGCCAGCACGCTGGTCTGCGGCGACCGGCGCGTCCACGAACAGGCCGTCGCGCTTTTGAAAGGCCACGGCTAGCGCGCGTTCGGCCCGCAGCAACGCCATGTGACGGCGCACGCGCTTCAGATGCGCGCGAATCTGCGCACGGAACGCGCGTGCCTGCGCCGTGTGCAATCCGGTCTTGCAGGCGTTGCGATTGCCGCGCGGTGCGCCGCCTTTGTCTCTATGTCCCTCCAGTATAGGTACCTCCGTAGTGGCGAGGTTGTTTTTCAATTTTTTTCCATTGCCTCAGGGCTGCGTCAGCCGTTCCAGATCCTCCTCGTCGGGATCTTCGGCGTCTGGCGCGAAGATGCCGGTTGATTTCAAAAAATCCTGCGAATATTTGTCGGCAGGAATGGTGTGTTCGCGCGTCAGCGCCTCCGCCGCGGTTTTTCCCGCATCGTTTTGCGCGTGCCATCGGTCCAGCGCGCGCTGCATCGGCGGATAGGACGAACTGTGCGGCACCTCCCACACCCGCTCATGGATGACGACGCCGCGCTCGTCGGTATGGCGCGTTTCCTCCCGCAACAGCTTCGCGATTTGAACGCCGGCGCGGGCAAGCTGCGCCGCCGCGCCCATGGCGGGCAAGCTGCGCCGCCGCGCCCATGGCGGGCAGGCGGCGGGCGATATCCTGCCCATCGTCGCGCGCGATCGCGGCGCAGTTGCGCAGCAAGGCGCTTGTTTCGGCCAGATCGGCCCGCAGCAAAGCGAGCGTGTCGATTTCGGAAGGTTGGTTTGCCGGTCCTTCTCCGGTGGGGTCTGTTTCCATCATGGTAAGAACATAACAGGAACAAATGACGGAAAGCAAGCGCGATGTGGGAAATATTATAAGGCATTGGAATTGCTAAAGGATTATATGCCCGCCCAGTTGAGCCTGACCGTTTGGCTCGCACACGGCAGTGTGATTCCGGGCGGCGCCGCGCCGATGGCAGAGTTTTGCGCCAACCGGGGGATTCATGCTGACGCTCAGAAATGCACTGCTTGCCGCGCTTGTCGGCGGGCTTATCGCGGGCACCATCGATATTGGGGCTGCCTGCGCCATCTTCCACGCGCCGCCGGTGCCGGTGCTGCACGCCATCGCCAGCGGATTGATCGGGCACAAAGCCGCCGTCGCCGGAAAGATGCAGACGGCGTGGCTCGGATTATTCTTGCAGGAATTCATCTCTGTGGTCGCGGCAGGATTCTATTGTCTTGCCGCCATGCGCGTGCCGACGTTGATCGCGCGGCCGCTGCTTTGGGGATTGGCGTTCGGTTTCGCGGTCAATCTGGTGATGACGTTTGTGATCGTGCCGCTCAGCCTTGCGCAAGCCGCGACCTTCGGCACGTACGCCTTCTACGCCAACCTCGCCGCGAACACGGTGCTATTCGGCCCGCCGATTGCCTATGTGGCGCGGTGGTTTGCTGGGAAATAGAATGCCGGTGTCATGGCCCGCAAAAGCGGGCCACCCAGACGGCGTTGCTCAACCCATGAAGCCTTCGTACAAATCGTCCCATTCCGGATTGCTGCTTTCGATCAGTTCGATCTTCCAGCGCCGCTTCCATTTTTTCAACCGCGTCTCGCGGTGAATGGCGGCGTGTATGTCTCCAAACTCTTCGAAATGTACCAGCATGTTCACGGCATATTTCTTCGTGAACCCATCAACCAACCGGTCGCGATGTTCTCCAACACGACGGCCAAGGTCGTTGGTAACGCCAACGTAAAGAGTGCCGTTGCGTTGGCTGGCTAAAATATAAACGTAATAGGTTTTCTGCATGACGTGGTTTCAACTGGGTGGCCCGCTTTTGCGGGCCATGACAATTGAGCGTGAACTATACAAATTTTGATACGAACCCGTCGAACGCGGTCCAGAACCGCGCGCGGATGGAATCGTTTTCCATCAGGATTTCGTGTTCGGAGTCGGTGAGGTCGAGGAGTTCGCCGCGCGGCAGCCGCTTCACGAATTCATGTTCGGCGGTCACATCGACGATGCGGTCCACGCCTGCTGCGCACAAGAGCACGGGCGTTCGGATCGCCTCCGCGTAACCGGGCGCCATCACCATCGCCATGCTGCGCGACGCCTGTTTCAGCCAGCCCCATGTCGGACCGGCCAGGCGAAGGTCAGGATGGCTCTTCAGAAATACATTTGTGCGGTCGAAACGCGCGCGATCCGATGTCACCAGCTGCGTATCAAAATTGACGATGTAGGGATCGCGCAGATGCATCCCCCAGATCCAGTCATTGCCCTTGCCGAGAAAATTCTCGAACCGCATCGCGAGGTCCGCAAGCCAGCGTGGATAGCCGCGCGTCAGCGCCCGCAGCATCGGCGCGCTCAACACCGCGCAGGCGAATGCGCCGGGCCGGTCGTGCAGCGCGCGCAGAAGAATGTGTCCGCCCATCGAATGGGCAAGCGCCGCGGGCGGCTTTGCACCCAGCGGCTTCACGACCTGATCCATGAACGATTGCAGCGCCGTGTCGTAAGTCGCGAAATCGTCGATATGGGCTTTCAGCGGATTGGGCAGCAGGCGGTACGAGCCGCCTTGCCCCGGCCAGTCGAAGGTGGCGACGGTGAA
>DATCFN010000371.1:0-2805 GCA_036509475.1 Rhizomicrobium sp.
GTAGCCGAGCAGCAACGCTTCGTGGCTGAAATAGAAATCGACGCTGGACGAGCGCGGATTGAACGCATCCTGCAAATGGAATGCGCGCATGAAGCCGATGCCCTGGTCGATACGCTCCACCACTTTCAGATAACGCTGCAGCAGGTCAGGATGGTTGTGGTCGTCGCGATACCAGGTGCGCGCGCGCGACAGATCGGCGTAACCGCCGCCCGCGAAAGCGCGAACGAGATTGGCTGTCGCCGCCGCCTGGAAATAGGCGCGCAACATGCTCTCCGGTTCCGGCTTGCGATCTTGCGGCGTGAAGTTCTCGCCGTTCACGATGTCGCCGCGATAGGACGGCAACGTCACGCCGTCACGGGTTTCGAAATCGTCGGAACGCGGCTTGGCAAATTGCCCCGCGATGCGCCCGATCTTTACCACCGGCATATCCGCGCCGAAGGTCAGCGCCGTCGCCATGCTCAGGAAGACACAGAAGGTGTCGCGGATATTGTTGGCGCTGAATTCGTCGAAGCTCTCGGCGCAATCGCCGCCCTGCAGCAGGAACGCCTTGCCCTCGGCAACGCTGGCCAACTGGCCCATGAGGTTGCGCGCTTCGCCGGCGAACACCAGCGGCGGGTGAGACTTCAGCTTGGTCTCGACAGCAGCCAACGCCGCGAGGTCCGGGTATTCCGGTACCTGCAGGATCGGCTTTTGACGCCAGCTATTCGGGCTCCAGGGCTGTGCCACCGGGGCAACTCCTTCATTCTGCTTGTGGATATACGAAATGGCATGCCGGTTTACCAGAACCGGCCGCGCAAGTGGTGAACACCACGTTCCACAGGGAAAACGCCGGGGTTACGGCGTCTTGGAATAGCTCTTGGTCCGCATCGTCACCAATTCCTCGGCGGCGGTGGGATGCAGCGCGATGGCGGAATCGAAATTCTCCTTCGTCGCGCCCATTTTCAGCAGCACCGCCACCATCTGGATGATCTCGGCCGCGTCGAAGCCGAAAATGTGACAGCCCAGAACCTTGCCGGTTTTGGAATCCACCACGAGCTTGAAACGCGCGCGCGTGTCGCGGCCCGACAGCGTGTGCTTGAGCGGACGGAACGTCGATTGATAGACATCGATGGCATGGCCCTCTTTCAGCGCGTCTGTTTCGGTGAGGCCGACAGTCGCGATTTCGGGGCGGCTGAACACCGCTGTCGCCACCAGTTTGTGATCGACCGGCGTCGGCTTGCCTTCATAGACGGTCTTCACGAAGCACATCGCATCGTGGATCGCGACCGGCGTGAGCTGCAGCCGGTCTGTCACGTCGCCGATGGCGTAGATGTGCTTGACGTTGGTCTGCGAGAATTCATCGACCTTCACCGCTTCGTGCCTGGCGCGCTCGACGCCCGCTTTTTCCAAACCCAAGCCGCGCGTGTTGGGATGGCGGCCAATGGCGAGCATAGCGCAATCCGCTTCGATGACTTCGCCCTTGTCGGTGAAGACGAACAGTTCGTCGCCCTTCTTGTCCACGCGCTTGAAATTGCGTTCGGTGACGACGCGGATGCCGTTGCGATGCATCTCCGCCATCAGGCAGTCGCGCACGTCATCGTCGAAACCACGCAGCACCTTGGGGTTGCGGGATACCAGCGTTACGTCGCAGCCCAGGCCGTGAAAAATATGCGCGAATTCGACGCCGATATAACCACCACCGGCGATGACAATGCGGCGCGGCAGTTTGTCGAGATGGAATGCGTCATTGGAGGTGATGCAATGCTGCCAGCCTTCGATCTGGTCGGCCTCATGTGACGGATGACCGCCGGTGGCGATCAGGAACCGCTCGGCGGTGATCTTCTTTCCGCTTTTCATGAGTTGAACGGTGTGCGGGTCGACGAACTCCGCGCGATCCTCGAAAATCTCGACACCCGCCTTGATGACGTTCTGCGTATAGAGGTCGGAGAGCCGCGCGATTTCCTTGTCCTTGTTCGCAAGCAAAGTTTGCCAGTTGAAATGCTTTTCCGGAATCGTCCAGCCGAAGCCGGCGGCATCCTCGAAATCCTCGCCATACTGGCTGGCATAGACGAACAGCTTCTTCGGAATACAACCGCGAATGACGCAGGTACCGCCGAACTGATATTCCTCGGCGATAGCCACATGCTTGCCCGCCAGCGCCGCCATGCGGCTGGCGCGCACGCCGCCGGATCCGCCGCCAATCACAAAAAGATCGTAATCATATTTTGTCATAATGCTGTCCGTGCTTGCGCGATGCCGTGCCGCCGCGTTCTATCACGTCATGGGGCGTGGACCGCAATCATTGTGCAGGATAATCGCGGCATTTGTGCTGGTCGCGGCGCTGTGCGGCTGCGCGAGCTATAACAATCCCTATTACGTGCATTCGGTGTATCGCGCGGCCATGGCCGAGGACACGAATGCCGACGTCTTCTATCTGACCGACCGCACGAAGGAACCCGCAACGCCACCGGGCTTCGGCTTCGCGCCGGGCGATGCGCCATCCTGCGGCGTGGTTCATGCCATTGTCCCGCCCGCCCGCCTTCCAAACGGTCCCGCTATCTTTGCGCGGGAGGCCGGCCGCGAGACGCTGGCCTGCGGCACAAGGCAGAGCGGGATCGCCGCCGCGATTGCGCGCGCCGCGCATGCAAAGAATTGCAATTCGGTTTTGCTGTTCGTACACGGTTTCGATACCGGCTTTGAGACGGCCGTGTTGCGCGCGGGCGAGTTGGGTGCCGATACACAATGGCGCTGCGCCGTCGCCGCCTTCAGCTGGAGCAGCAGCGGCAACCGGGCGCGCTATGACGAAGACACGATACGCGCCGTCGC
>DATCFN010000372.1:0-4013 GCA_036509475.1 Rhizomicrobium sp.
CGCGTGAACGCCCGCAAGGACCGCGCGGATGGCCCGGTGCTGACCATCTCGGTCGATCCACAATCCATCGACAGGTTCCTCAATCGTTTCGGCGACAAAATCAAACAAGAGCATGCCGTTAAGCGCGCATCCTGAAGTGAATTGCGAGGCTGTTGATATGTGGACAAGACGCGGATTGCTGGCTGGCGCAGCGCTCGTGCCGCTCGCCGGAGCCGCCGTCGCGGGCGACAACCCGGAAGGCCTGATCGCTGCGATTGAAAAGCGGGCGGGCGGGCGCTTGGGCGTCGCCGCGCTCGACATCCAAACCGGCAGGCGCATTGGCCATCGCGCGGATGAGCGCTTCGCCATGTGCAGCACGTTCAAGCTGCTTCTGGCGTCGGCGGTTCTGCACCGGGCGGATCAGGGGCTGGAGCGGCTGGACCGCTGGATGCCTTACACGAAGGCCGATCTACTCGAACACGCGCCGGTGTCCGAGACCAATCTGTCCAAAGGCGGCATGACGGTACAGCGGATGGCCGAAGCTGTTATCGAGGACAGCGATAACACCGCCGCGAATTTCCTCATCGCATCGCTGGGCGGACCGTCAGGCGTTACCAGATATGCGCGTTCGCTCGGCGATCCCGTCACACGGCTGGATCGCACGGAGCTTTCGTTGAACACCGCCATCGCGGGCGATCCGCGGGACACGACGACGCCGGTCGCCATGCTGGAAGATTTGCGGCGGCTCATGCTCGGCAAAGCGCTTTCGGATTCGTCGCGCGCGTTGCTGACTGGCTGGCTCGTTGCCTGCAAGACCGCGGCGGCGCGCATCCCCGCTGGGTTTCCTGCCGGTTGGAAGAGCGGCAACAAGACCGGAACCGGCGACAATGGATCGACCAACAACGTCGCGATCATCTGGCCGCAGGCGCGAGGGCCGATGTTTCTGTCGGTCTATTTCACGGAGTCGAAGATCGGCATCGATGCCCGCGAGGCGGTGATCGCCGATGTGGCGCGGATCGTCAGCAAGAGTTTCGCCTAAGAATTTACTTCAAACCCTAATTCGTCATCGCCCGCTTTATGCGGGTGATCCGGGAAATCCGAACCGGAGGAAACTAGCCGACCGTCTTCTTCGCGGCCTGCCAGAAGGCTTCCATCTCATCGAGCGAAGCCTCGGTGGGGGAACTGCCCTTGGCGGCGAGTTCCTTTTCGATGAAGCCGAAGCGGCTGACGACCTTCGCATTGGTCACGCGAAGCGCGGTTTCCGGATCGACTTTCAGATGGCGGGCGAGGTTCACCACCACGAACAGCAAATCCCCGACTTCTTCTTCGATCTTCGCCTGCGGCAGGCCGCGCTTCTGGGCGTCCACGATCTCGTGAGCTTCCTCGATCACCTTTTCGAGCACTTTCGGCGCAGAATCCCAATCGAACCCGACGCTTGCGAGCCGCTTCTGAAGTTTTAGCGCACGCAGCAGCGCGGGCAGGGCCTTCGGCACGTCATCAAGCAGGCCGGACGCCTTTACGGCGCGTTCCTTCTTCTTGTGATCTTCCCACGCAACAGTTTGTGCCTCGGCGCTATCCACTGCCGCCCCGGACGCAAAAACATGCGGGTGGCGGCGGACCATCTTGGCGGTGATGGCGGCGACAACATCGCCGAAGTCGAACAGCTTTTGCTCCTCGGCCATGCGCGCGTGATAGACGACCTGCAGCAGCAGATCGCCCAACTCGTCTTTCAGTTCGGGCCAGCTTTCTTCCTCGATCGCACCGGCGACTTCGTAAGCCTCTTCAATGGTGTAGGGCGCGATGCTGGCAAAATTCTGTTTTATGTCCCATGGACAGCCGCCATCGGGATCGCGCAATCGGCGCATGATGGCGAGTAGGGCGGCAATATCGGTGCTGGGTTTAATTTCGGACATTGCTCGAACGGGTGGCAAGCGGCCGGTAGCGAATAGCAGAGTGGTTCCCCAATCGCTATTCGCTACCGGGGATCGCCCGTTATCCGCCCAGCTCCTTCAGCCTCGCCTGCGCCTTGCCGACGAAGGCAAATATCTCCGGATTTAGAGGCAGTTGTGGTGCGGCCTTCGGGTCCGCCATCGCATCGTTCCAGACGCGCTGAACTTTCTGCGTCACGCCGGGATCACCTTTGGTGAAGAGTTCCAGCTGCGCTTTCCAACGTCGCGCCAGATCCAGCGCCGCGGGCGAGGCCGGATCGCCCTTGGCCATCAGCGATTTTGCTTCCGCGATCAGGTCGTCCCACGTCTTTTGCGTATAGGCCGGATCGAACGGCGTCTTTGCCGTCTGCTCGATCTCAGCTTGTGAAAAGTGTTTCTCCACATGGGGATCGAAGAGTTTCTTCATCTCCGCCGGTGTTGGTTTGGTCGTCATCGTCGTCTCCTTGGTCAGTGTTGTGAGATCGTCGATGGTCAGAGCCTTGCCCGCAGCCAGTTTCCCGCGCGCCGAGCGGACGAGGGCGAGCGCATGGTTCACGCGCGCGCCTTCCTCGCTCAGCACCTGTTCCTGCAATGCCAGGACGGAGGCCAGGGTCGCGGCACGGCCGGACAACAGCGCTCCGATCTGTGCCAGCGACAGGCCGAGGCGTTTCAGCGCCAGGACCTGATGCAGCCGCGCGATTTCGTCAGACCCATAGGTCCGCCAATCTGCGGCGGTGCGCAGCGGTTTGACGAAGCCGCGTTGCTCGTAAAGGCGCAGCGCTTTGACGCTGACGCCCAGGCGCTTGGCGGCTTCGGTGGGACTGAGATGTCGTTCGGTCACGGGTTCGGTTCTTTCCATCAACCTGACGGCTTGTGAGGGCGGTCCCTGGGTACGGGTCAAGCGCGATTTTGTGCGATAGTACCGGTTCGGGGAAAGAGCGGGGCGTCCATGAAAAAGATGGCAGTTTTGGCTTTGGTTCTGGCATGCGTGGCCACGCCGGCCGGTGCCTATACCAAACCGGATTTCATCCAGCGCGTGCTGGCGATTCACAACGCGGTGCGCGCGACGCTGCATCTGCCGCCCTTGGTCTGGAGTGAAAAGCTGGCGGCGGATTCGCTGCCCTGGGCCAATCATCTGGAGCGCATCGGCGATCTGGTCCACGCCAAGGACGCGGTTGCGGATACGGAAGGGGAGAACCTCTGGATGGGGACCGAGGGCAACTGGACGCTGGAGGAAATGATCCAGGACTGGGCCGACGAGAGAAAACTTTATCGCTATGGCGTTTTTCCAAAAGGCAGCACGACCGGCAACTGGGAAGACATCGGCCACTACACACAGATGGTCTGGCGCGACACGACGCAGGTTGGTTGTGCGCTGGTGACTGGCGGCGGCAACGACTATCTGGTCTGCCGCTATTCGCCGCCGGGCAATTACGAGGGTGAGAAGCCGTACTGAAAGAGGGCGCGGCCAACAAACGGCGCGCTGCCTGGGGATTAATCAGAGTTTCGTATAATCTATATTATGGGCAATTTATTGCACCTCCAGATGCGCGGGCCTCCAAAGTCCACTAGCTTGAAGTTCCATCTAGTCAGGCCGGTGATCATGAAACGCGCTTTCTTTCTTGCAGCGGTCTTTGCAATGCTGGCCGGCACGGCGGCGGCCGACCAACCGAATGACAAACCCGAAATCCAGACCGGGCCGACATTCTTCCAGCCGACCGAATCCAAAAGCACCGGCGTGGTCAATGCCGGCGGCCAGACCGTCGGCTACGACGCCGTCGCCGGAACGCTGGTGGTCCACGCCAAAGGCTATGACGAGACGGCGCTCAAGGACGACAAGCAGAACCCCGACGCCGAGGCCAGCATGTTCTACGCGGCCTACTTCAAGCACGGCGCCGAGCCACGCAAGCGGCCGATCACCTTCGTGTTCAATGGCGGTCCGGGGTCTTCAAGCCTGTGGCTGCACATGGGCGCCTTCGGACCACGCCGCGTCGTCACCAGCGACGACCGCCATACACCGGCCGCGCCTTACACCGTCGTGGACAATGCGCAGAGCCTTCTGGACGTCAGCGATCTGGTGTTCATCGACGCGCCGGGCACCGGCTT
>DATCFN010000373.1:0-3328 GCA_036509475.1 Rhizomicrobium sp.
ATGAGCCGCCATTTGGACAATCTTGTGTCGGGCGCACAGAAGAGCGGCAAGCCGCTGGCGTTCCTGATCATGGACATTGATCACTTCAAGTCGGTCAATGACACGCATGGTCACGATATCGGCGACGAGGTGCTGCGCGAATTTGCCAGCCGGATCTCGGCCAATGTGCGCGGCATCGATCTGGCCTGCCGGTTCGGCGGCGAGGAATTCGTCGTTGTGATGCCCGACACTGACATGGACTTTGCAACCATGGTGGCGGAGCGTCTGCGCAAAAGTGTGGAAACAAATCCGTTCGTTATCAGTCGCGCGCCGGGCAGGCTGGATATTACGATCAGTATCGGCATCGCAGCGTCGCTCGGCGATGCAGACACCGCGGAAGCACTGCTGCACCGCGCCGATCAGGCACTCTATCGCGCCAAGCGCGAAGGCCGCAATCGCGTCGTCTTGGCGGCCGCGTAAAGCCTAGCCAGTCTCCGCTTCGGCGAGCTTTCGGACCACCTTGTCCATGATATTGGCCAGCACCTCGGCGTCCTGCGCGCCGGAAACCATGTATTTGTTCTCGAAGATGAAGGTCGGGACGCCGGATATCCCCATCTCATGGGCAAGTGTATCCTCGCGCTCGATCAACTCGCGGTCGGCGCCGTTTTCGAGAAGGTCAGCGACAAGCGCCGAATCCATACCAGTGTCGGACGCGATTTCGACCAATACGTCGTGGTTGCCGATATCGCGACCGTCTTCGAAATAGGCCGTGAAAAGCCGTTCGACAATTTCGTTCTGCAAACCGGCACCACCGGCCCAGCGGATGAGCCTGTGCGAATCCAGCGTGTTTGGCGTGCGCGCGATGGCATCAAACGCGAAAGCGATGTCCTCGCTGTCGCCGGCGGCCTTAAGGGCGTCAACCATGGCATGACGGCGCGGGTCGCTACCAAACTTTGCCTTGAGATATTCCTTTCGATCGACGCCGCCGACCGGAACCGTCGGATCAAGGCGGTAAGCGCGCCAATGGACGTTGAACTGTATGTCCGGGCGAAGCGCGAACGCGCGTTCAAGGCGGCGCTTTCCGATGAAGCACCAGGGACAGACTGTGTCGGATACGATGTCGATCTGCATGACGCAAAACTATCGCAAGCGGGATGCCGCTGCAAAGTCCGCCTTGACGTAAGGTTTGCGGTTTCACACGATCAATTGGGCAATTTGCGGTGGCATTTATGGAATTCGACTTGAAGGGCCGCGTCGTTTTTGTGACTGGCGCGACCAGCGGTCTTGGCCGGCACTTCGCCAAAGTGCTCGCGCAGGCCGGGGCCAACGTTGCTATCGCCGGTCGAAGGCGCGAGCGCTTGCTGGAACTCCAGCACGAAATCGAAATCGCGGGCGGACGCTGCGCCGTCATTGTGATGGATGTGACGGACGCCGCGCAAATAACGCGTGCATTCGATGAAGCGGAGGCGACGCTCGGTCCCATCGACACGCTCGTCAACAATGCGGGCATGAGTGCGGACGGTCCAGCGGCGGATATCGCCGCTGCGGATTTCGATGCCGTCATGGCGACCAACCTACGCGGTCCGTTTTTGCTGTCGCAGGAAATCGCGCGGCGCCTGATCGCGCGAAAGAAAGGCGGCCGGATCATCAACGTCGCGTCCATCACGGCGTTCCGTGTGTTGTCCGGTTCCGCGCCTTACTGCATCTCGAAAGCAGCCATCGCGATGATGACGCAGGTTCTGGCACGCGAATGGGCGCGCTACGAGATCAATGTGAATGCGATTTGCCCGGGCTTTATCGAAACCGAATTGAACGATGAATGGTTCCGCACGGAAAAAGGGCGGGCGCAGATCAGGAGCTTTCCCAAGCGCCGGCTTCAACAGGCGTCCGATCTCGACGGCACGTTACTGCTTCTCGCCTCCGATGCATCGCGCGCGATGACGGGATCGTTGCTGACTGTGGATGAAGCGCAATCGCTCTAGGGTGTGATGGCGACGATCGTGCTGTTTGTCTCGGCGTTCAGTTTGATTTGCGTTATGCCATAGGACGGCAGGTGGGTGGTGATCGTCGCCGTCACCGGAACGAGCGCCTGAATCACGGTTTCATTTCCCGGCGGTGGAGCGGCAAGAAAATCGAATTCCAAGGTGTCGGTTTCGGGCTTGTGGCCGGGCTTCGCGCGCAAACGCGGTTTGGTCCAGCCGCCGGTGGAAACCGCGCCGGAAGCGATGATTGTCAGACGGTCACCGCGAATGGTGGCTGCCGCGCTGTCCACTTTGAAAATCAACCTCGGCCCTGCCGCAGCGGCAGTGCCGGGATTTGCCGCTGCCATCAAAACGCAGCTGAGCAAAATTGCCGTTGCCCCACGCATCGCTGTCGCCCTCTGTTTACGCGCCCCGGGGCGGGAGCTAAGAGGGAAATACGGCGCAATTGAGATGGAGTTGGTTATGGGTCCGCTGGAAGGCATTCGTATCGTGGAATTCGCAGGGATCGGTCCAGGGCCGTTCGCGGCCATGCTTTTCGCCGATATGGGGGCTGAGGTGATCCGTATCGATCGCAAAGGCGGCCGCGCGCCATCGCAGATGGAGATCTATCTGCGTGGTCGGCACACGGTTGCGTTCGATCTCAAGAAGCCGGAGGCCATTGAAGCCGCTTTGAAATTGATTGCGAGCGCCGATGCGCTGATCGAAGGGTTTCGTCCCGGCGTGATGGAGCGCCTCGGGCTTGGCCCGGATGTCTGCCTGAAGCGCAACCCGAAGCTTGTTTACGGCCGCATGACCGGGTGGGGCCAGACGGGTCCGTTGGCAAACGCTGCCGGACACGACATCAACTATATCGCGCTAACAGGTGCGCTGCATGCGATGGGCAATGCGGGGCAGAAGCCGGTGCCCCCGCTCAATCTGGTCGGCGATTTCGGCGGCGGTGCTCTGTACCTGGCCTTTGGTGTTGCCTGCGGAATCATTGAGGCGAAAAAATCCGGCAAGGGGCAGGTGGTCGATGCCGCGATGACGGACGGCGCGGCATCGCTGATGACGATGTTTTACGGCATGTCCGCATCCGGCTTCTGGCAGGACAAGCGCGGCTCCAACATGTTGGATTCCGGTACGCATTTTTACGACACTTATGAAACCAAAGACGGGAAGTACGTCGCGATTGGTTCCATCGAACCGCAGTTCTACAAATTGCTGCTTGAAAAGACTGGCATCACCGATCCGGCCTTCGGCGCGCAGATGGACCGCGATGCGTGGCCCGCGCTGTCGGAGAAACTAGCCGCCGTGATGAAAACCAAAACGCGCGACGAGTGGGACGCTATCATGCTGGGCACCGATGTATGCTATGCGCCCGTGCTTTC
>DATCFN010000374.1:0-3409 GCA_036509475.1 Rhizomicrobium sp.
TCCGCAGCGGCGAAGATTGCCCACGATGCCGGCGCGAAATTCGCGGTGGATTCGACGGTGGCGACGCCGGTGCTGACGCGCCCCATCGAACATGGCGCCGATATCGTGATGCATTCGGCAACGAAATATCTCAACGGGCACAGCGATCTCGTCATGGGCGCGCTGGTCACGCGCGCAGAAGACGAATATTGGGCACGGCTGAAGATGGTGCGCGCCCAGATCGGCGGCATCCCCGGCTCCTTCGAATCCTGGCTCCTGCTGCGCGGGATGCGCACGCTATTCGTGCGCGTGGCGGCTGCTTGCGCGAATGCTCAGGCGGTCGCTGAGCATTTCGCAAACCAGCCGCGCATCGCGGCGGTGCTCTATCCGGGCTTGCCAGATTCACCCGGCCACGCCGTCGCCAAACGCCAGATGACGGGCGGCTTTGGCGGCATGCTGTCGATCCGCGTGAAAGGCGGCGAGACGGCAGCCATCGCCACCGCCGCGCGCGTGAAAGTTTGGAAGCGCGCGACCTCGCTCGGCGGCACCGAAAGCCTGATCGAGCACCGCGCTTCGGTCGAAGGTCGCAACTCGCCATGTCCGCCGGACCTGCTGCGTTTGTCCGCTGGTATCGAAAACGTGTCCGATCTCATTGCCGATCTGGAACAGGCGCTGGGCGGGAATAGCTGAATGAACGCCGGCGGCATCGTCCTTCTTGGCGCTTCCGCGGTTCTTGCACTCTTCGTGGCCTGGAGAATCAGGACCGGCCGGTCCTATACGTTTAATTACGCGCAGAAAGTTCAGCGTGCGACCGATCCGTTTTCCTTCTGGCTGTCGGTTATCATCCCCGGAGCGGTGGCGCTTTTTCTGGCCATTTGCGGGATTGCGCTAGTGCTGGGTTTTGGTGCTTCGTCTGGCGCGGGCTGAAACGAAAATAAAAAAAGAGCGGAAGCAGATACTGCTTCCGCTCTTTATGACCCCCAACAGGAGTTTTTACGCTTTCGCCGACGCGATGTAGCGGTCAACGATCTTGGCCAGCACCGCGAGCGGCACCGCGCCGCCGACGAGCACAGCCTTGTGGAACTGGCGAATGTCGAATTTCGCGCCCAAAGCGGCCTTCGCCTTCTCGCGCTGCCGGAGGATTTCGAGCTTGCCGACCATGTAGGCGCAGGCCTGGCCCGGCCACACGCAATAGCGTTCGATTTCGGTGATCGCCGATGCGTCCTGGTCGCCCAGCGTATCGACATAGTATTTCACCGCCTTCTCGCGCGACCACCGCATCGCGTGCATGCCGGAATCGACCACAAGGCGCACGCCGCGGAACATGGCATCGTGCATGTAGCCGATGCGACCCCACGGATCGTCGGCATACATCCCCATCTCGTCGGCGAACTGTTCGGAATAGAGCGCCCAGCCTTCGATATAGGCCGTGAAGCCGGAGACTTTGCGGATCAGCGGCAGGTCTGTTTCCTGTTGGATGCTGAGCTGCAGATGATGACCCGGAATGCCTTCGTGATAGGTCAGCGTGCTAAGCGTCCAGCTCGGCACTTCCGCCGTGTCGCGCAGGTTGATGTAGTACATGCCGGGGCGTTTGCCATCGAGCGAACCGGGATTGTAATAGCCGCCCGGTGCGCCCGCTTCGGTCGCTTTCGGCACCCGCTTGATGACGAGGTCGGCCTTGGGCAGCACGCCGTAGAATTCCGGCAGCCGGGCGCGGATCTTCTGCACCTTCACGTTCAGATCGGCGAGGAGCTTTTCCTTGCCCTCGTCGGTGTTCGGATAGCGGAACTTCGGGTCCTGATACATGCCGCGCAGGCGCTCGCCCACCGTGCCTTTGGTGAGGCCCAGCTTCTTCATGTCGGCGTCGATGCGCGCGGTGTAATCCGCGACAACGGCGAGGCCGGTCTTGTGGATTTCGTCGGGCGACATGTTGGTTGTCGTCGCGGCCATCACGCTGTCGGCGTAATATTGATCGCCCTTGGGCAACTTCCACACGCCCGCGTCATGCGTTGACTTGGCGCGCATGTCTTTGACGAGCGCGATCTGGCGGTCGATCGCCGGATAGACTTTCTCGGCAACGATCTTGGTGGCGCGCGCTTCCCAGTCGCCGGGAATGTTCTTCTCTTTTGTCTTGCGCGCGATGGCATCGACCATCACCGATTTTTCCGGTGCATTGGCGCGCAGCACGCCGATCTGCGTCAACGTCTTGTCGAGCGCGAAGTCCGGCGGAATTACGCCCAAGGCGACGTCGTGGCGGACGACATCGCTGTCGTTGTCGAGGGTCTGTCCGACCTTGTCCAGACGCGAGATGTAATACTCGGCGTCGGCAGCATTCTCGACCGGCTGCTGGCTGTCGAGGAAGTCGGGAAATTGCTGATAGGTGCCGGTCAGCTGGCTGACGATATAGGGCGAGCCCGCGCCGCCGCCACCGTAGTCGTAGCGCTGGTTGTCCGTGTTCTGCTGATCCATCCCATAGAAGATAATCTCGTAGTTCAGTTCGTCCATGCCGGTGAGCGACTTGGAATCGAAGGCCTTGAGGCGCTCAAGCTGACTCGCGGTGAGTTGCTTTTGTTTGGTGTAACCGGCCAGCGAATTGTCGTCGATCTCGCCGCGCTGATGCGCGCGCGGGCCGACATCGACGCCAAGAAATGTGGCGCTGACGGGGGATGTATCCAGGTTCTCCGTCATGAAGGTATCGAACAATTTGTTGAGCGACGCGCCGGACGCGTTCTCGGAAGCGGCCACTTCGGCGGCCAGCGCCAGCGGCGCGGTCATGGTGGACAGCGCGGCCGCGGCCACGCCGGATTTCAGGACGGTACGGCGATTGAGCATGAACGGATTCCCCTTCGGATTGTCGCCAACAGAGGTAAGGCCCAAGGGGGGCCCCGACAAGCGCGGCGCCGGGCTGTGCGCGCGATTCACCTTCAAATCGGCGTGCGTTTCTTCGGGGTGCGCTCGCAAGGACACATTCGCGCACCGCATGGCTGCAATGCTCAGTGCGTCTCGAATTTTTGTGCAGTTGCGAGAAGACCGGGTAGGCCGACGATCTCGTTATATTGCGCGAATGTCACGCGCGCGCGTGGCTGCGCTTTGCCGCCCAGCAGCCGTGCATAGACATGCTCATAGGCCGCCGCCGCGGCAAGCACAGCGCTGATCGGATAGAGCGCGATTTTATAGCCCATCTGTGCCAGTGCTTCCGGCGCCAGCATCGGGGTCTTGCCGTCCTCCACCAGATTGGCGACGAGAGGCGTGCCTTTGAAGCTCTGCGCGACCTGGCGCAACTCATCTTCGCTGCGTGGTGCTTCGATGAACAGGATATCCGCGCCGGCTTTCAGGAACGCTTCGCCGCGGCGCAGGGCTTCGTCCAGATCGTGCGTCGCGCGCGCATCGGTGCGCGCCATGACTTTGAATGCGGACGATGACCGTGCTT
>DATCFN010000375.1:0-2802 GCA_036509475.1 Rhizomicrobium sp.
CGACCTGGATGGCACACGGGATTCTTTGAGTCATTTTTTGACCGGTCGGTCCAGTTTCAACCCGCGTCCTTTGCCGACGGCCTCGCCGCCAAACTTGCTGCGCACCTTGTCCATCGCGCGCTCCGCCGCTGCGCGCTTGTCGGCGCCACGGTCGATAAGATCGAGTGGATCGGCCTGATGCGCGGGCGCAAGATTTGAAATTCCGACGCCAAGCAACCGATAGGCCGTACCGTCCGCCTCGCGCTTCAAGGCATCGCGGGCCACGCGGAAGATGCGGTCGGCCAGTTGCGTCGGGTCTTCAAGGGACGCGCTGCGGGTCTTGAGTTTGAAGTCCCCGGTTTTGAGTTTGAGCACCACCGTGCGTCCGGCAAGTTTATGGCTCTTGGCGCGTTCGGAAACGCGTTCAGCTTGCCGCCACAACACTTTTTCGAGGTCGGCGAAACTGGAAAGGTCATCGAAGAATGTTGTTTCCGACGAGATGGTTTTCATCTCACCGCCGGGCTCGACGGTGCGTGTGTCATCGGCCTGCGCCAATCGCGCCAGCCACAAGCCGGTCGAACCGTAGCGCCAGGCCAATTCGCGCGGATCGGCGTCCTGCAACTGCCCGATGCGGGTGATGCCATCTTTCGCGAGTTTCGCCTGCAATGCCTTACCGGCGCCGCGGATGAAACCGACCGGCTTGTCGCGCAGGAATGTTTTGGCTTCCGCTTCGCCGATCACCGCAAAGCCGCGCGGCTTGTCGAGTTCGCTGGCGAGCTTGGCAAGGAACTTGTTGAAACTGAGGCCGATGGAGATTGTGATCTGAAGTTCTGTTTCCACCCGTTTGGCAAGCGCCGCCATGATCTTCGACGGAACCATTCCGTGAATGCGCTGTGTGCCGGAAAGATCGAGATAGGCTTCGTCCAGCGACAAGGGTTCCACCAACGGCGTCAATTCGCGCATCATCACGCGGATGGCACGGGAGGCTTCGGTGTATTTGGAAAAATCCGGTTTGATGACGACGGCTTTGGGACAGAGCTTCAACGCCTGAAACATCGGCATGGCGGAGCGAACGCCGGACATGCGCGCGACGTAGCAGCAGGTAGAAACCACGCCACGCCGGCCACCACCGACAATGACCGGCTTGTCGAGCAGCGAAGGGTCGTCGCGCTTTTCGATGGAGGCATAGAACGCGTCGCAATCCATGTGAGCGATGGACAGTGTGTTCAATTCGGAATGAATCAGAATGCGGTGGCCGCCGCAGTGACGGCAGCGTTTAACTGTTTCCGAGGCGTCGGTCAGGCAATCGCGGCAGAAGGCGCTCACGGGGGCAGGCCCGCTTTGTCGCCCTCCTGCCAGAGCCACGCCGCGCCGCGCACGCCGCTGGAATCGCCGTGCATGTTTTTAAGAACGTTCACCGGACCTTCTGTGGTGAAAGCATACTGCGCGACCAGATCGGGGAGTTGCCGATAAAATGCGTCGATGTTCGACATGCCACCACCGATCACGATGGCGTCCGGATCGAGAATGTTGACGACCGAAGCGATGGAGCGCGCGAAACGATCAATCAACTGCGACAGAACCTTTTGCGCCACGGCATCGCCTTTGTCCGCGAGGGCGACGATATTGGCAGCACCGAGCGCATTGCCCGACGCAGTCTTGTATTCCCGTTCAAACGCGGGGCCGCTGCACCAGGTTTCGATGCAACTTGCCTTGCCGCAGTAGCATTTGGGGCCGGTCAACTTTTCGTCGGGCCCAGCGGCGGGCAGGGGGTTGTGTCCCCACTCGCCGGTGATCGCGTGGGCGCCATTGATGACGGTCTTGTCGACGGTAATGCCCCCGCCGACGCCGGTCCCAGCGATAATGCCAAACACGACGTGCCCTTGCGCGCCTGCACCGTCCGACGCTTCGGACAAGGTGAAACAGTTGGCGTCGTTCGCGACCCGCACGGCGCGGCCAAGTTCTTTGGCCAGATCCTTGTCGAGCGGATGGCCGATGAGATCGGTATTGTTGGCATTCTTGATGAGACCGGTCTTGAGGCTGAGTGCGCCCGGTGTGCCGACGCCAAGGCTGCCCTTGATGCCGAGTTTGGATTCTGCGGCGAGAACCAAATCGCGGATGGTGCGAATGGTGTTGTCGTATTGATCGCGCGGCGTCTGCACACGCTCGCGATGAGCGATCGCGCCGTCGGGTGTCAACGCCGCGATCTCGATTTTCGTTCCGCCGAGGTCGATTCCGAAACGCATGATCAGTTGGTCTCCGCGAGTTTCGCGCGGATGAACTGGTCCGCGTCGCGCCAGTGTTCGGCACGAAGATGGGCATGCGGCGAAACCGGCAGCAAAGCCTTCAGCCGGTCGTCGCCTATGAGATGAATGCGAAAGACATCCGGCGCCGCTTCGGCGACGGAGGCGTGATGCTGGGGAATGTCGTCGATGAAGAATGCGGGCCGCATGGCGCGGGCCGCGATCGCTTTCACAGCCGGACCTTTCGGCCCGCTATTAACAAGAAGAGGAAAATCCAGATCATGTTTCGCGAAATTGCGCAGCCGTGCGGGCGCCTGGCCCTCCGTCACATTGGAGAGGACAACGATATTCGCCATCGGCATCAGTCCGCGCAGCACGTCGGCGGCATCTTCCACGGGGGCGAGCCAATCGAGGTCGCCGCGAAATTCGTCCAGCAGAGCTGTCACCTCCACGTCGAGAATGGCGCTGCCGTCATCCTTGCGTTTCACGTTGCCATGCAGCCGGTAGCTGGTGAGATCCAGAAACAGATCGTGCCGGGACAGGAACCGGTCGAAGCCATCGGCGAATCGCAAAATGACCT
>DATCFN010000376.1:0-5606 GCA_036509475.1 Rhizomicrobium sp.
AAATCCCAAACTCGAAAACGTCCGCTGGCGCATGGCATGTCCTCCCGGCAACACTGAATCAGACACACACACGCGGTGCAAGCAGGCTTAAATCAGAGGATCCTTAGAATTGGTTTGAGCCGCGTTGAGAAACTCGAACCAAATAACTCGCGCAACCCTCATAAGCGACATTGTGTGCCGATACCACGGCACTCATGTCGCTTTTTGTTTTTTCTTTCGATCCAATCGCGAACGGCAAAGGGGGACAACTGGATGGACCGGCACCAGAGGCGGTTCTTAGACCTTGGAGGTTTCAGCCGATTTTTGAAGAACTGAGATTCTTCCGGCTCCCCGCTTCCTTTTTTTGCATCACTCTTTGACAAATCTTTCAGCCGCCTTGCTGAACACCGCCGAGGCAAAGCCGGCTTTCAGATAATGCGTTTCGGCGCAAGCCGTTGCGATGACGGCCTCTACGTCGCTTTTCAAAAGTATCTTGCTTGCCCGCACAGCCTCCAGTGGAAGCGACGCCAGTTTTCCCGCCCATCGCGAGGCTTCGGACAGAACGTCCTGATCGCTGACTACCTTGTTGACAATGCCGGCGCGCAAGGCCGTCTCCGCATCGAACGGGTCGGCGAGCAGGACCAACTCATTGGCCAGCAAGCGTCCCGCGCATCGCCGGAGCAAATAGGCCGACGCGAATTCCGGCACAACGCCAAGCGGCACGAAGGGAAATTGGAACGTCGTGCTTTGCGCCGCCACCACCAAATCGCAATGCAGCAGAATCGTGGCGCCTCCGCCGATGGCGGTGCCATGCACCGCGGCGACAATAGGCTTTTCGAAGCGCGCCAAGGTGGTCACGAGGCTTTCCAGCGGGCCGCCGTCGTAACCAGTGGAAGAAACGACTTTCAGCATATCCGCGAGATGAAGACCTGCGCTAAATAGCCGTCCTTCACCATAAAGAAGAACGACTCGCGTGTCGTGGTCTTCGGCGGCCGCGTGCAGTTCGAGATTGAGCGCCATCATGTTGGCGAAGCTCAAGGTGTTGATGCCGTTTTCGGTCGCAAAGACGATGCGACGAATGCCGCCGGAACAGGATACGCGAAGTTTTGTGGCGCTCACTGGGTATCGGCCTCCGCGTACCGCGCACGAATCTCGCGCTTGAGCACTTTGCCAGCCGCGTTGCGCGGCAGATCGGGCCAGAATTCCACGCTGCGCGGCGCCTTCATCGACCCGAGAGCGTCCTTCACCAGCGCAATGATATCTTCAGCCGGCACAGAACGTCCGGCCTTCAGTTGCAACACCACTTTCACAGACTCACCCCATTTCGCATCGGATACCCCCACGACCGCGCAATCCTGAACGGCGGGATGGGTGAGAATCACGTTCTCCAGTTCCAGCGGGAATATGTTGAACCCGCCCGAAATGATCAGATCCCGCTTGCGGTCGGAGATATAGAAATATCCGTCGGCATCGCGATGGCCCATATCGCCGGTGTGATGCCAACCGAATTTGGAGATCTCGCGTGTCGCTTCCGCGTCGTTCAGATACCCGCGCATGACCGACGGCGCGCGCACGACAATCTCGCCGACCTCGTCTGGACCCAGAATGTTTCCGTCATCATCCATAATCTCCAGGCCCTCGATGGTCATGGACTGCCGCCCGATCGAACCGAGTCGCCGCGCTTTCTTTGGATCGTGCGCTGCTTCGGCGGTTTCGGCCGGCGACATAAAAGTGAGCGGCATGCCGGTCTCGGTCTGACCATAAGACTGGCACAGGATGGGGCCGAACTTCGCCACCGCTTCGGCAACTTTGCTGGGCGAAATCGGCGCGGCCGCAGACATAATAAATTTCAGTGAGGAGAAATCGTAATCCGCCGGATCGAGATCGGTCAGCATCTTGTAGATCAGGGTTGGCGGGAGAAAGAGCGTGGTGACGCGATGCCGTTCGATCGCACGCGCCAGATCCACGACATCCGTGCTCGTCTGTAATACGACGGTTGCCGCCATCGCGAGATGGGTGAGCGCGACAAAGCCCGCCGCATGGGTGATGGGCGCCAACGCCAGATTGACCGGCGGCTCCGTGTAGTTGAAGCACGTCGCGAAACCCAATGTCGACCAGCTGAACAGATCGGCGTTGCCGACCGTAAGCTTCGGCTCGCCGGTCGTTCCGCCCGTCGAGCCCTGGAAACATTGCGCTTGCGGATCCCAGTCGCAGGTCAGCGGATCGCTTGATGCACCATCGATGAAATCCGTCAGCGACGGATCGCCATTCGCTGCCTTGTCCAGGCAAACAAAACATTTCAGTGACGGACAATTCTTCCGAAATTCAGACACGGAATCCGATGCGCTGCTGTGATAAAAAATCGCGTCGCAGCCGCCGCGCGCGAGAATCGAAGTATTCGTCACGACCGAATTGCGCAGATTGATGTTGCACCACACGGCGCCTGCGCGCAGCCCACCCACGATGACCGCTAGCCCCAGGGAATGGTTCGGCGTGTAAATGGCGAACCGCGTTCCAGCGCGGAAGCCGGCACGCCGGATGGCGTGGGCAATCTGGTTCGTGAGCCGGACCGTCTCCTTATAAGTATAGGTGCCGCCGACGCCATCAAGCGCCAGGCGCTCCGGATAGAGACGTGCCACGCGATCGATCATGTCCGTTAGGCACATGGTTCAGACAGCCTTGATGCCGTCGCGCGAGACCTCGTCGGCGGTTTCCCGGATAGCGTCACGCAGCACGTCCGCGATGAAATGGATTTCCTCTTCGAAGAGCGTAAGCGGCGGCGACAACACGTTCAGATGCGACAGAGGGCGCACCAGAAGTCCGCGCTTCTGGCAATTGCGCCAGATACGCTTGCCGATCCGCACGTCTTCGTCGAACAGCGTGCGCGCTTTCTTGTCGGCCACATATTCCACGCACATCATGAAATGGCTGCCGCGGACCTCGCCCACCAACGGAAGGTCGCGCAGCTCGCCGAGGCGCTTCTCGAAAACCGGTCCCAACGTGCGCACACGCTCACAGAGATTTTCACGTTCGATGATCTCGATGTTCTTCAACGCGGCGCGGCAGGCCACGGGATGACCGCTATAGGTGAACCCGTTGTTGAAACGCGCGCCGGGCTGGCTGAGAACCTCGTAAAGACGATCAGAGATGATCACCGCGCCCAACGGCACATAGCCGGAGGTGATGCCTTTGGCGCAGGTGATTATATCTGGCGTGATGCCGAAGCGCGATTGCGACGCGAAGATATGCCCCAGCCGGCCAAAACCCGTCACCACCTCGTCCGACACATATAGAATGCCGTAACTGTGGCAAAGATCGTAAGTGCGGCGGTGATAGCCATCGGGTGGTACGATAACGCCACCGGAGCCCAAAATCGGTTCACCGATGAAGCAGGCGATATTCTCCGGCCCTATCTCTTCGATCTTTGCCTTCATCTCCGCGACAAGCTTGTCGCAGAACTCCCCTTCGCTGAGGCCAGCGCCTTCGCGATAGGCATAAGGCGCGGAGAGATGATGGATGAACTGCTCGTCGCGCAGCCAGCCGTCGCAATAGCCCCGGTCGCTGAGGCTCGCGGTGAGATAGGTACTGCCGTGATAAGCGTGATCGCGCGTGAGGATATGGCGGCGCTTCGGCTCACCCTGGCGCAACCAGTAATGATGGATCAGGCGGATTGCGGTGTCGGCCGCGGTAGAGCCGCCCGTCGTATAGATGACGCGGTTGAGATCGCCCGGTGCGCGGGCGGCCAGAACCTCGCCAAGCTCCGCCATGACGGGATTGGTGAGATCATCGAAGGGCGAATAATAGTCGAGCGTGCGCGCCTGTTCCGCGATGGCGGCGGCCATCTCATCGCGGCCATGCCCGATGTTGGAGCACCACATTCCGCCCAGCCCGTCGAGATAACGACGGCCCGCTTCGTCATAAACGTAGTTGCCCTTCGCGCGCGCGATGACGGTGCGTTCGCTGCGCTCCATGAAGTTGAGATCGGTAAAGGGATGAAGCAGGTGCCGGCGGTCTTGCCGTTCCGTCTCGCTCTGCTCCAGCTTCAAGACAGCGCCTGCCACAGCTTTCACTCCTCGAACCTGCCCGATGCCGGGCGTTCAGGAGACCTTTCTAGTCAAGCGCGGCCGCGAAATCTGTGCCCCATTTGGGCTAGTCAGGGCCGGACGCCGTGGCGGAGTTGCTCAAGATCTCGAAGAAATAGGCGAGCAGTTCGGCCTGCGAGCGCACGTCGAGTTTCACATATATGCGTTTGATATGGTTGCGCACCGTTCCGGGCGCGATCTTAAGAAGTCGACCGACCGCTTTGGGAGAAAGCCCCTTGAGCAGCAGACGCGTGACTTCCGCTTCCCGCTCGCTGAGCGTGTCCTTGCCGAAATCCTCATAGGCCTGCGCGAGATGTTGATGCAGCGCTTTTGAGGGCGCTTCCGCCGTTTGCGTATCCGCTTTGTAAAGCGTCCAGAGATGTCGAGCCGCGGCTTCCATCGCTGGCATGGCGGCATTCAATTTTCTGGTCGTCGCGGGTGTGTAAGGCGCTTCATCGCCCAGACGCATCAAGGAGACGTAGGCGGCGAGATCCGGTCGCAAATAAAGCAGGAAGCAAACCTCATCCACCATGCGATAGGGGCGATAGTAGGAGAGATAATATTCGCTGGAGCGAAAATCCTTCGGGAAGACCTCCTGTGGCAAGAGACAGGCGCTCTCATCACGCTTCAGGAACGCTTCGTAGGTCGGATCGAGAAGATAGTAGCCATTGGGATAAACGCGATTCCACTCGTCCGGTCCGTCGAACTCCAGAACGATAGGCGGCGCGTCCTTGCGATAGAATCCGAAATAGATCGACACGTTTTCGGCCAACGCGCCAAGCGCCGTCGAAAGTGCGCGCAGCGATTCATCCAACGCCTCGCTTTTCAGAGAGGCGTTCAGGCTCGACAGGAATTTTCCGAAGCTGTCGATATTGACGGCGCCGGATGGACTTTTGGATATCGCCATACGAACTTGCGCAATGGGATGACCGCCGATTGTGGGCGATATCGCCGCCTCGCTCAACCGCGCACCGGAAGCAATCTGTCCGTGAGCAGTGCCGGGGCCAACGCCGCCAACAACGAACCGGCCAATATCGCCGCGGCGGCGAAGAACGCAGAACGGTAGGACTGTCCTTCCACCATCGCGCCCAGGAGCGCAGGCCCCGCGGCGGCGCCGAGCGAAGCGCACAACATGCCCCAGATTGCCAGACGGCCTGTGCCGTCCAGCGCCGACTGAATGCCCTGCAGATAGGGGAACACAAAATTCCAAGCAATATTCTGCAACGCCGTTCCGATAATGAAAACGACAGGCGTGACCAGGCGTACGGAAAACACGGCGAGAACGGCGATAAACAAGCCGAGCGCGGCAATGATCGGAATCAACCTGCCATAACGCGATCCCAAAACCACCACAAGCACGCCGCCCGGAATTCCGCACAGAGAGCATAATGACAGCACCTGCGATGCTTGCGCAGCCGAAAGGCCAGTCACCTCACCGTAACGCAGCATGTAGGTCCACACGCCGATCGCTGCGAGCTCGAACAAGACAAGAGATACAATGATGAGCGTGGCGGCCAATGGCGCATAGGATGCGCCATTGGCCGC
>DATCFN010000377.1:0-7332 GCA_036509475.1 Rhizomicrobium sp.
CCCGCCGTACCCGTGCGCCCGAAATGCGCACGATCTTTGGCGCATTAAGGACTGAACGTGACGACGATTTCTTTTAACGACCTCGGAATTGCCGAGCCGCTGCAACGCGCGCTCAACGCCGAGGGTTACACCCACCCCACGCCCATCCAGCAGCAGGCGATTCCGGTTCTTCTCGAAGGCCGCGATCTTCTGGGCCTGGCGCAGACCGGCACCGGCAAGACCGCTGCTTTCGCGCTGCCGCTGCTGCAACGCCTTTCGACCGGCCATGAAAAGCGCCGTCCGAAATCCATGCGTGGTTTGATCCTCGCGCCAACGCGCGAACTGGTCATCCAGATCAGCGAATCGCTGCGTACCTATGGCCGCCACCTGCACCTGCGCAACACCACCATCGTCGGCGGCGTGAGCCAGGGCCCGCAAGTCAAGGCAATGGCGGGCGGCGTCGACATTCTTGTCGCGACACCGGGCCGTCTGCTCGATCTCGTCAAGCAAGGCATGGTGCGTCTGGACGCCGTCGAAAGCCTCATTCTCGACGAAGCCGACCGCATGCTCGACATGGGCTTCATCCGCGACATCCGCAAGATCGTGGCGGGGGTCCCGCACAACCGTCACTCGATGCTGTTCTCCGCCACTATGCCGGCGGAAGTGGAGCATCTGGCGCAGTCGCTTCTCAGCAATCCGGTGCGTATCGACATCGTGCCGCCCAAGCGCACCGCCGAGAAAATCGAGCAGAGCGTCTATTACGTGCCGACCGCTGACAAGCGCACGCTTTTGAGCGAATTGCTGCGCGATCCGGCGATGGATCGGGTTCTGGTTTTCACGCGCACCAAGCACGCGGCGAACCGCGTTGCCGAGCAGTTGGAGAAGACCGGCGTCGCCGCCGAAGCGATCCACGGCAACAAGTCGCAGAATGCCCGCCAGCGCGCGCTGGAGCAGTTCCGTTCTGGTCAGGCCCGCGTGCTTGTGGCGACCGATATCGCGGCGCGCGGCATCGACATCGACAATGTCTCACACGTCATCAACTTCGAACTGCCGAACGAGCCGGAAAGCTATATCCACCGCATCGGCCGCACCGCGCGCGCCGGAACGTCGGGCATCGCGATCTCGTTCTGCGATGCGTCTGAAAACGCGTTCCTGCGCCAGATCGAAAAGCTGACCAAGACGCCGATCGTCGTGGCCGCGGGCAAAGCCGCGCCGGACGCGCCGCCGGCCGGCCGCAACAATGGCCAGCAGCCGCGCAACTACGCAAAGCCGACGTCGCGATTCAACCGCAGTAAGAAATATCGCGGCGGCAATGGCGGTGGAGCCAAGCGCGCCGCGTAATCCAAAGGCCTGAATTGGTGCCGTGCGTCCGACAGACCCTCTGTCTGGACGGACGGCACCGGCCTTGTGACCCAGCGCTAAGTCCTGTTGCGCGCGGCCAGTGCCAGCGCGATCAGCGACGAGCCGCCGAACAGCATATCGACACCGACGATGATGCCGATGGCCCAGGCGGCCGATTGCGGCAAGGCGATGAAGATGATCGCCGCGAGGAACAGGTCGATCATGCCGTTGATCATCAGCCCCACCCACCGGCCATGGCTGGCGCGGCGATATTCCAGTGCCAGCATGATGGTGAGAAGACCGTCGGCGACCAGAAATCCCGTGAGGATAACGGTGAGCGACAGCGCACCGCCGGCAGGCCAGCCGAACAAAAGCACGCCCGCGACAATGGCGACGATCGACGACAGCAGCGACCAGACGAAACCCGGCGCGTGACGGCCGACAAAGGTCGTGATCAGCCCGAATATCCCGCCCAGCAGCAAAACCCAACCGAACAGGATCGCAACCGCGATGGTCGCCAGTGGCGGCAGGATCAGCGCCGCGATTCCGAGGACGACAAGAACCACGCCTTCGAAGAAAAAGAGCTGCCAATGCCGCTCCATCGTATGCTCGGCCCTTTCGGGCACGCCGTTCGGCATTGCACTGGCCATGACTATCTCCTCGCGGGTTCGCCTTGCACGCCCCGCGGGATCATAGGCCGGTGCTTTTTCCGGCGCGATGCAAAACAGCGCTTCCTGCCGCCGCAAATCTGTTAGGAACAGGGACGGGGAACATCAGGGAGTGGTTCGGCGGACGGGCGCCGGGCTGGCCGGATTGGGCGACATCTATCAAGCGACCGACACCGCCGAGGAGCGCGAGGCGGCCTATGAGGGCTTCGTCTGGAAGAACCTGCGGCGCAATTATGCTGGCCATTTCACGCATGGCATGTTGGGCCTCACCGGCTTTCGGCTGATTGGCGCGCCGACATTCGTGCCGGCCTATCTGCACATGCTGTCGGGATCGGACGTGGTGACGGGCCTCGGCCTCGCGCTACAGCAGGCAGGCGGCATCATTTCGCCCATCGCCGGCGCCACGGCGATCGAGCACCGCAAATATGTTCTGCCGATCACGATGATATTGGGCACGTTGATGCGCGTGCAGGTTCTGGGCCTGGCACTGGCGGGCTGGTTCCTGCACGGTCAATCGCTGCTGGTCGCGATCATCGCATTCCTGTTTTTGTACGGGCTGTTTTCCGGTTGGCAAGGCGTGGCGTTTCAATATCTGCTGGCGAAGGTCATCCCCATCAGCCGTCGCGGACGTCTGCAGGGCTGGCGCAATATGGTCGGCGGATTGATCGCAGCGCTGCTCTCCTATTTTGCCGGACGCTATTTTGTCGGCACGAATTTGTGGGGCAACGGATATGGCGTGACGTTTCTGACCGCCTTTGTGCTCACAAGTCTGGGCCTTACCGCGATCCGCCTGCTGATGCGCGAGCCGGAATTGCCGACGCTGCGCCCGCGGATGCGCATGATCGAACGGCTACGCGATTTTCCCGCGCTGCTGCGCACCGAAAAGGGCTTCCGCAATTTCATGATCGCCCGCACCTTCGCGATTTCCGGGCGCATGGCGGCACCGTTTTACATTATCTACGCTTCGCATGCGATTTCGTTGAGCGGACAGACGATAGGGGCTTTGTCTTTCGCCTATTTGATCGCCGATACGCTGACCAATTTGGGCTGGGGCTATTTGTCGGACCGTACCGGATTTCGTTCGTCCTTCATTGGGGCGCTATGCGTCTGGATTGTGGCGATTGCGTTGTTGATGAGCGTGCATACGCTGCCGCTCTTCGCCGTCGCCTTTTTCGGATTGGGCGCGGCCAATTCCGGCTATCAGATGAGCGCGCAGAACATTGTGTTCGAGTTTGGCCATCGCGACGACATGGCCATGCGTCTTGCGCTCTCCAATACGGCGGAGAGCCTGATGTCGTCGCTGGGACCTCTGGCCGGCGGCATTATTGCGGCAACGCTGGGCTATCTCACGGTATTCGGCGTTTCGATAGCACTCCTGACCGTTGCGTTGGCCCTCATGGTGACGCTGGTGGAAGAACCACGCAAACGGCGCGAAGCGAGCGGGTAGGCGTCAACTCTTCTCGCGGTCGTAATAATCGACAGTGTTTTCGGCGCGGAACATTTTTCGCAGGACCCGTTTTCCCCGCTTACCTGCGACAACCGACACTTTGCCGGAATCCGGATACTCACAGGCTTCGACCTCGACCAATGTCGATAGCGCGAGATAGCGCATTGGCACCTTGCCGGTGTTGACGATCTGATGCGCCACCTCCGCGCCGCCGGGCGGGCAGGCGATGACGTCATGCGCGCGGATTGGAAATCGTTTGTCTCCGAAACGCAGCTCGCCTTCACCCTCAAGGATGAAGAACATTTCCTCTTGGCCGTGATGCGCGTGGAACGGGCACTGTACTTTTCCGGGTGGCAGGACGGTCAGGTTATAGCCAAGATTTTTCGCGCCGATATGGTCGCTGATCGCGGCGCGGCTCGACATGTAGATTCCGTTCTCTTCAACGTCGTCGAATTTGACGTCGTCCAGGTTCACTATTGGCTTCACCATGCACTCCTCCGAAAACTGCCGTGTATTGTCTGTGTGATCGCCCGGCTACGCGATCAGATCTGCTTGATCGGGATGGCGGCGAAACCACGCGATCGCATAGGAGCAGGTTGGCGCGATCTTGAAGCCATCGACGCGCGCTAGCGCCGCGATACCTTCCATCAAGCGTCCCGCCGCGCCTTTGCCGCGCAGCACTGTCGCCGCCTCGACATGCGGAATCGTGTAGACGCCGCCGTGATGGCGATAGGTGGCAAAAGCGAGTGCGCCGTTTTCTTCCAGTTCGAACCGGCTTTTTGCCGGATTGTCGATGACGCTCACAGTTTCACCATCAGCTTGCCCTTGTTCTTTCCCGCGAACATGCCCGCCAGCGCCGTCGGCATCTTTTCGAAACCCTGCACGACATCGACCGGTGCTTTCAGCTTTCCTTCTTCGACCCATTTCGCCAATGCATGTTCCGCCTGTTCGCGGCGGCCGTAAAAATCCATCACCACGAAACCTTCCATGCGAATGCGCTTGGTGACGAGAAAGCCCGGCACGCCCGCGGGCCCGGCGGAAGGTGTTCCGGTGTCGTATTGCGAAACCGCGCCGCAACAGGACACGCGCCCGTTGACATTCATGCGCCGCAGCGCCGCTGTCAGCATGTCCCCGCCGGTGTTGTCGAAATAGACATCAAGCCCGTTCGGGCAGGCGGCTTTCAAGGCCTTGTCGATATTGCCCGTCTTGTAGTCGATGGCCGCATCGAAGCCGAGTTCGTCGACGATCCATTTGCATTTCTCGGGGCCGCCGGTCGAGCCAACCACGCGGCATCCCGCGATCTTGGCAATCTGTCCGGCGATGGCGCCCACCGCGCCTGCTGCCGCCGACACCAGAGCCGTTTCGCCCGGACGAGGACGTCCGACATCGAGCAATCCGAAATAGGCGGTGAGGCCGGTTATGCCGAGCACGCCAATGATGTGTTCTGGTTTGTGGCGCTTGTCGTGCTTGGTCAGTCTGTGCGCCGGGAAGACGCTATATTCCTGCCAGCCGAATTCGCCGCTGACGATGTCGCCCGGCGCGAAGGCATCGCTGCGGGATTCCACGACTTCGCCCACGCCCCATCCGGCCATGACATCGCCGGGATTGAGCGCCGAGCGATAGGTCGCACCCTGCATCCAGGCGCGGCTCGCCGGATCGAGCGACAAATGGGTGGCGTGAACCAGCACATCGCCGGCACCCAGCGCGGGAATCGGGGTTTCGCGCAGATCGAAATGCTCCGCGCCGACCTGGGCATTGGGTTTGCGCGCGTAAATCCACTGACGGTTCGTTGCGGCCATGACATTGTCTCCCTGTGCAGCCGCCAGATTGACTTTATTCCAAGGAAATTTCTAATCCTCATTCTGCTCTAGGGAGGGTGTCATGCGGTTGGCTGGGCTCAAGTTTTACGCGGTGGTTCTCGCTTTTCTGGGGCTGTGCATGGCCGCACCCGCGCAAGCGGCGGAACGAACCGTGGTGGTCGTCCTGTTCGACGGTTTCTCGCCGGCCATGATGGACGCGGCGAAGACAACGCCCAATTTCGACATCATCAAGCGCGACGGGGCGTGGTCGCGGCACCTCGTCCCTGTGTTTCCGTCGCTGTCTCTCGCCAATCACACCAGTTTCGCGACCGGCTGCTGGCCCGAACATCACGGCGTGATGTCCAACACGTTCTACGATCCGAAGATGGGGCGCTTTGGAATCCGTGCGACGCCGCAAGACGATGACGCGGACTGGCATCAGGGCTGCGAGTCCATGTGGGAGGCGGCGAAGCGCCAGGGCGTCAGCACTGCGGTCTACAATTGGGCCGGCCGCGCCTCCGGCAAGCGCGGCATTCTCGCGACTTTCGCGAATCCACTGGTTGCGTGGGGCAAACGGCCTACCGACCAATGGGTGGTGGCGCAGGCGATCAAGATGCTGCACGACACCAGCCCCAACCATCCGCGCCTTATCGCGCTCTACATGCAAGGCCCGGACGAGTTCGCGCACTACCATGGCGTGACCGCGCCGGAGACGCTCGCCGCCGTGCGCCAGTCCGATGCCTATGTCGGCCAGTTGATGCAGGCGATCCGCACCATGCCCGCTAGCCGCGAAGGCACACTCATCATCGGCACCGATCACGGCATGATCGATGTCAGCCCGATGGTGAACATGACGCGGCTGATGAACATGTATGACATCAAGGGCAAGGTCGCGGCCGATGGCGCCACCGCGTTCCTGTATCTGGATAAAGGCGAGAGCGCGGATCGCGTCGCGAACGCGCTGGCCCCCTATAAATATGCGTTCGATGTTTACCGCACGGGGCATTATCCGTCTTTCGCGCATCTGGGCACGGGGCCGCGTTTGGGTGATTTGCTGGTGGTCGCGCATCCGCCTTATTGGGTGGTCGACGCGACGGTTCTGCCGCAATGGGCCGATTGGCTCGGTGTCAATCATATCTGGCCACCGATTTTCACGCCGTTCACCGGCGGGCTGAAGGCGACGCATGGCTACGATCCGCGCATCGTGCAGATGCACGGCATTTTCTATGCGTGGGGTTCGGGTATCGCGAAAGGCAAGCAGGTCGATCGTCTCGACATGGTGGACATTCAGCCGACCGTGATGTCATTGCTCGGATTGCAGCCGGGCAGGCCGACCGACGGCAAGATCGTCACCTCGATGCTTGCGAACTAGATCCCGGCGCCCAGATCGACGAACGCATCGGCCAAGGTCGATGTATGCGAGGTCGCGTTCGCGGAGAAGTCTTCCGCGAGACGATCGACTTGCAGCGCGATTTCCGGCACGGCGGTAATTTCCCACCACGCCGGCCGAGTCAGTGGGCCGAGCGCGAACAGCCAGTTGGAAACGCGGCCATTGCGATCGATGGCGGCGCAATCGTCGGTTTCGATGCCCAGACCCAGCGCATCCGGCACGATGACGCCGCGCGCTTTCAGATCGGCGAGCAAAGGAATGGCGAGTCTGTCGAGATCGCTGCGGGGGCCGGTGCAGTTGATCACGCGCGCCGCCGGATAGATCACGTCGCGTCCACCGCCGCGCGGGGTGACGACGGCTTCCACGCCCCACGCCGCTTTGCGATAGCTGCGCACGCGGCCTGCCGATATACGCAACTGACCGCTGTCGATGAGCGCGTGCAGAGCCGCGCCGATGCGTGGCGCCATGCGATGACGATGCACATCCCAGCGCGCACGGCCGTGGCGCAGGAACTGGTTGCGCTGCGCACCCGTCCAGCCAGCCCAGATGGGCGCGATGAAAGGGCGCACGGCGTCAATGGCGCGTTGCCATGAAATGCTTTTGGCTTCGGCCTTGGCGATTTCCGCGCGAATGGCGCGCATGATGGCAGGAGGCGATGCGCCGATGAGCGGTGCGAGGAACGGTTCCCAGCTTCCGCCGGATTTGTGC